>WSZX01000208.1 GCA_013139935.1 Ardenticatenales bacterium | reverse complement strand
GTTTTGGACCCAAGCGAGTTCTCTCCTTGCCGGATGGGATCGCCCAGTCATTGGAGGAGTACCTGGGTGATGGCCACGAATGCCCCTCCTCTGGACCCCAACCTGGTCAGATGGGTATGCCGTTTGGCGATCTCTGCCCCGAGTGCGGCCAGGCGGCCGTGGTGAAAGAAGAAGGCTGCAGCAAGTGCTACAATTGCGGCCACAGTGAGTGCTAGCGGATAACACCGCCGTGGTGGCGTGATCGTGGTCCCCCACAGGGGCGGCTCGTCCCTATCGGCGTGAACTGCCAAAGATACTGACGAGGCCAATGGGTGCTCCGCGATGACCGCATTGTGACCCTCTCCGCAGCAGGCCTTTTCGGCTACCCGGTCCGCCTTCCAGTTGTCGCATGGTCGATCCCCATGATCGTGCCGGTGTAGCCAGCACCTCCGGGTTTTTCGGCTGGCCAGTGGCGATGTACCGCGGATCCTCGGAATGGCCCGCGTTTCACAGTCGGGCTGGGCCCTACTGGCAAAGAGTCGGTGCGGGTGCTATACTGGTGACATGAGTAACCATTTCACGCATGATACGTTTCTGACGCCGTTCACTTGGCGCTATGGGACGACCGAGATGCGTGCCATCTGGTCCGAGGTACATAAGCGGCGCTTGTGGAGGCGCATCTGGGTAGCGCTGGCCGAGGCGCAGCAGACGGCCGGCCTGGTGAGTTCGGATCAGGTGGCCGACCTGAATGCTCACGCTGACCAGGTGGATATTGCCCTCGCCCATGATGTTGAGGCCGAGATCCATCACGACCTGATGGCCGAGATACGCGTCTTCGCCGGCCAATGTCCCGTTGGCGGGGGAATCATACATCTCGGGGCGACCAGCACGGATGTGGAGGACAATGTCGATGCCTTGCGGCTGCGCGGGTCGCTGGACCTTGTCTTGGTGCGCCTGGCAGCCGTGCAGGAGGGCATTGCGCAGCAGATCGAACGCTGGGCAGAGACTCCTGCCATCGGCTGGACCCATCTCCAACCGGCTGAGCCCACCACATTGGGCTACCGGATGGCGCAGTATGGACAGGACCTGATGATGGACCAAGCCCAATTGCGCGATGTTCGGAACGGGATCCGGGGCAAGGGTCTCAAGGGGGCAGTGGGTACGTCAGCATCCTTTGCGCAACTGCTGGCTGGATCCGGGATCACCCCGGCCGAACTGGAATCGCGGGTGATGGCGACCCTCGACCTGCAGTCGTTTGCGGTGACAACGCAGACGTACCCGCGGAAGCAGGATTGGCTGGTGCTGAATGCCCTGGCCGGGCTGGCGGGCAGTCTGTACAGGTTTGCTTTTGACTTGCGGCTGCTCCAGTCTCCGCCGCTTGGTGAGTGGTCCGAGCCCTTTGGATCCGCGCAGGTTGGCTCCTCTGCCATGCCGTTCAAGCGCAATCCGATCAATGCGGAGAACATGGATAGTTTGGCCCGCTTCGTCGCCGCCTTGCCCCGTGTTGCCTGGGACAACGCTGCCCATTCGCTGCTGGAGCGCACGCTGGATGATTCGGCCAACCGGCGCGTGATCCTGCCAGAGGCGTTCTTGGCGACCGATGAGCTGCTGAGCCGAGCTGATCGGGTGGTGCGCTCCTTGCAGGTCAACGAGGTGGCCGTGGCGCGTAACCTGGAAGCCTATGGTGCCTTTGCCGCCACCGAGCCAGTCATGATGGAGCTGGTCCGCGCGGGAGCTGATCGCCAGGTGATGCACGAGTTGATTCGGGGGCATTGTATGGCGGCCTGGACGGCACTGGCGGCCGGCGAGCCAAACCCGTTGCCCCAACTGCTGGCTTCCGACCCTGCAGTCACGCGATTCATATCGGAAGCACGAGTGTTGGAACTGATGGATGCGACCGGCCATGTCGGCGATGCGCCATTGCGGGCTAGAGCGCTGGCGGCGCGAATCCGTAGGGAAACCGGGATATCATGAGCGATGGATGGTGACCCGGGCCGCGTGGATCCGACTGCCGTTACTCTGGCAACAGTCTCATGCAAGTCATCCTGACCCACGAAAACGCCGATTTCGATGCTATTGCCTCCTTGCTGGCGGCTAAAAGGCTCAATCCAGCCGCCACGCCTGTGCTCCCGCGCAAGGTCAACCGCAATGTGCGCCATTTCGTCACGCTATACTGGGATGCACTGCCCTTCACACAGCCTGAAGACCTGCCGCGCCGCGGCCGCATCGACCGGGTCATTCTGGTAGATACTCAGGGGCTCACCACCTTGAGGGGAATGTGCCGGAATCCCCAGGTCCAAGTGATCGATCATCACCCTTTGGCCGATGACACCGACCCTACCTGGTCGGTGGAAGGTGATCCCATTGGTGCCACGACGACTCTGCTGGCAGAGCGCTTTCCGGAGCATGGGATACGGTTGACCCCTATCGAGGCGACGCTGTTGCTGTTGGGGATCTACGAAGACACGGGTTCGCTCACCTACGGTGCCACCACAGCCCGCGATGTACGCTGCGCCGCCTGGTTGCTGGACCAGCGGGCTGATCTCGGCCTCATGGTTCGATTTCTCCACCATCCCCTTTCCGCAGAGCAACGAGCCCTGTTTCTGCAGTTGCAGGATGCGGCCGAGATCCACCAATTCGATGGACAGTCCGTTGTGGTGGCGATAGCATTCGCGCCAGACTATGTGGAAGAGATCTCCACCCTGGCGCACAAGCTGCGGGATCTGTTTGAACCGGAGGCTCTCTTCTTGCTGGTCCAACTCGACCAGCACATTCAGATGGTGGCCCGCAGTACCACCGATACGATCGACGTGGGCCGGGTTGCAGCCCATTTCGGGGGCGGAGGGCATGACCGAGCTGCTGCGGCCATCATAAGAGACAAGGAACTGTCGGCGGCGCGAGCGGAATTGCTTGAGACGCTGCCGCGTTTCATCCGGCCGTTGGCGACGGTGGCGCAGCTCATGTCTCATGGTGTGGAGATGCTACCGCCCGATGCAACCATCAACCAGGCGCACGAGCGGGTGCTTCGGCTTGGGTACGAGGGCTATCCCGTGGTGGATGGCGACCGGATCATCGGCCTACTCACCCGGCGCGACATTGACCACGCACTACAGCACAAGCTCGGCAACGCATTAGTGGAGCGGTTCATGTCCCCAGGCGATGTGAGTGTCGGGCCGGATGACTCGGTTCCACATCTGCAGAGCGTGATGATGGAGAAAGGATGGGGGCAGATTCCGGTAGTTTCGCCTCAAGACGGCCGGGTCATCGGCATCGTGACTCGCACTGATGTCATTAGCCTCTGGCAGCCTCGGCCTGACCTCTCTGAACGGGACCAACTGCTCCCGGTGCTGGAGCGTATGCTTCCTCAACCCATTCTGGCTCTGGTGCGGAGGGCGGGCCACTTGGCACAAGAGATGGGCCTGCGGATCTATTTTGTTGGCGGGCCCGTGCGCGACCTCTTGCTCGGCAACGCCAACGTGGATCTGGACGTGGTGGTGGAAGGGGATGCAATCGCTCTCAGCGAGGAGCTGGTCCGCCTTTTTGGCGGACGGGTGCGAACCCATACTCGCTTTGGCACCGCCAAATGGCTGCTGGACGACCGCTTCTGGGATCAGTTCGGCGCCGGCGAAGAAGAAGAGTGTCTGACTCTCCCCCAATCTGTGGATTTTGTGGCTGCCCGAACCGAATTCTACGACCGACCGACAGCTCTCCCCCAGGTGGCAAAAGGTTCCATCAAACTTGATTTGCACCGGCGGGATTTCACCATCAATACGCTGGCGATCCGGTTGAATCCGGACCGTTTTGGGCAGCTTTTGGATTATTATGGTGGTAGGCGTGATCTGCAAGCCGGGGTGATTCGCGTCCTTCACAGCCTGAGTTTCATTGACGATCCAACGCGGATTCTTCGCGCAGTGCGTTTCGAGCAGCGGCTGAGTTTCCGCATTGAGCCTCGCACCGAAGAATTGCTCTGCCACTCGGTCGCTTTGCTGGATCGGGTCACGGGCGAGCGAATTCGGCACGAGCTGGAACTACTGCTGCGCGAGCCCAAGCCGGAATTGGGATTCGCGCGGCTGGCAGAGCTGGGTGTGCTTGCTCAGATCCATCCCGCGCTGAGCTTTGATGCCTGGACCGAGAACTGCTTTGTGCGCCTGCGGGATTTGCTGGGCGCCTCGGATTGGGGGCTTTGCGTCGATGACTATCTGATCGAGTTCACCCACTTTGGCCTTCTAACCTTTCGGATGGACCTGGGGGAGGTGGAGGCTGTGGAACGCCGGCTGCGGGTGCGTCGACCCACCTCCGAGCATATTCGCCTGCTACACGCGCTCAAGGAGAAGCTCCAGTTACTTTCCCATACCCAGGCTCCGAGCGCTGTCTTTCAGATTCTGGAGGCGTATCCCAAGCGGGTGCTACTAGTCGCTTACGTGGCCGGCGAGGATCCACTGGTGCGGGAATCGATTCACCGCTACGTGGATCAGTGGGCGCAGACCACGACCGCGATGACCGGTCACGACTTGCGCCTATTGGGATTGGCGCCAGGCCCGGTGTACCAGGAGCTCCTGAATGAGCTATTGTACGCCAGGTTGGATGGCCGTATCAGCACAGAGGAGGAGGAGCGGGCCTACCTCGATCTGCTGCTGAGCCGGCGGGGCCACCTGCGCCGCGCGAATGGGAACGCAGACCAGGGCGCCGTGTGACCAGGCAGGCGCGGTGACTCTCTCTACGGTTCGTTCACCAGGTTGGCGGGGAGCCCCTCAGGCCGATCCCCGGAAAGGCTACTGACTGTCGCGACGTCCGGGCTCGGTGGGAAACGCTGCCTGCTCTAGTTTTCCCTGACGATAGAGGTCCAGTACCTCAAGACCGGTCAGCTCTTTGCCGGCTGGTGCCAGATACATCTGGATGTCGGCCGCCGAAAGCGTCATATAGGCATTGGGCCCATAGCCGCCGCTGATGGCGGCTTGAACGTCCTGTTCCACGACGAACTGGGACGCCAGCATACCGGCGCCGCCGGCGGCGCCCATGCCAGGATTGGCGCATGCCTCCCAGGATCCGGTCTCTGTGTTCATGATGGAAAGAAACGGCGCCCGCCCGAAACGGCGGTCGAATGGTCCATCAAGCGAGTTGGTTGAGGTTGAGATCACAATTTTCATCATTCGATTTGCTGTTGTTGTTTCCATTCCTTCCAGACCGTGCCTGCAAGCGTAGCACCAAAGGCTGGTGGGGCCATTGATCGTACCCGCGGGTTCGATGCTGGGCGGCCCGGCGTTCTCAGCAACGCATCACCGGACGACCCACGCTCGAATCCCTTGATCGCTCTCTGGATGGCGGTCTAGTCACGAGTCATTGACGTGTTGCACTTGGGGCATGTGACCTTGTAGCACGGTCTGCCGCGAGTGTGTGCCACTTGATGACCACACTGGGGGCAGACGCAGTGTCCCGCGGGGCCGGCCGCTTTGGCACCACCCATGCGACCGGTGCCCCGGCCAGTACCTCGGCCCTGGCCACTGCCGCGGTTTCCACCTCTTCCCACAGGCCTTACCTCCTTCCGATGGTCAAGAACTGAACGGGCCCGATCATTGTCACGCCCTTCTCGCTGCGCGGTCAACGCTCTCCTCAAGGCTCAGCGGTTGATCTAAACAGACCAGTGGGAACAGCGGCCAAAAACACCGCTGACGTCACCGTCTATTTTGTTGCTGGAACTGGCTGATATGGCGACACGCATACAGTCCACAATCCGTAGTCAAGTCGATCATGACTTGTCGAAACCCACCCAATCGCTTGCCAGCCCTGCCCGATCTGTTTCTGTAGCTCTATCCCCACGTCTGGTCGGGGCGTCAGGCACTCGGTTTTCATGTGTCTGTCCGGTGAGTGATCGGAGATGGGAAGCCCCAGTGCCAACTCTGTTGAACGGTCGACACGGGTTCACTCTGTCTGCGGGAGGGCAACCGAACTGGCATCACGATTGGTTTCGGGTTGGCAGGTCCCTGCAGCTAGTCTTGCTCCAACTCGTTGAGCCGCTCTCTGATCTGCTTGAGTGCCTCCTCCATATCAGCCGCCTGGGCCTTGAGCCAATCTTGTTCTTGCTCCCCGGACACGCTGGGAGCAAAGCGGCCCGGCATGGGTGGTACGTGGAAGCGGTGCTGCCAGCCACGACCTGGGCCACCTCGCCGCCAGGAGCCCCAACCGGGAAACGGGGGTGCGTACCTGGGCATCCCGATCTCGCCGCAAGGGCCAAATCCTCGGCCGGTCATTGGGCCCATACCCATGGGTCCAGTTCTGTCTCTACGTGGCATCTATCTCACCTCCTTGCAGTCAACATCGTGCTCACGAGTCCCTTCGATGACGTTGCCGACGCTGCGATCTCCGACGACGGCGTCCCTGGTCGCATTCTTCAGTTCCTGGTGCCATTCTCAGGGACGGTTCATAGTCCTGTGGGCGTTGCCTGGGCAGCGCGCGGCTGGCTGATGACTTGGAACGCCGGTCCAGCAGGTCCAGTGCTAGCGACGCCAGGCGAGGGACGATCTCGCGCCCAGTCCACAGGAGGGCCGAGCCGATGGTGGGAAGAGCCCACTCTCGCA
>WSZX01000143.1 GCA_013139935.1 Ardenticatenales bacterium | reverse complement strand
TATGTGACCCTGTCCGATGTGCGCGTGCCGGTCCTTGCGGCTGCCCAGTTCGTGCTGGCTGTCGTTCAGGTGAAAACAGAGCAATCTGTCCAGCCCGATGACATCGTCGAACTCGTTCATGGTGGCGGCGTAGGCTTTTGGGGTGCGAAGGTCATAGCCAGCGGCAAAGACGTGACAGGGGTCGAAGCAGACGCCAAGTCGCTTCCCTCCGTCAACGTCCGCTGCGTCGAGCAGCCAGGCGAGCTGATCAAAGCGATAGCCCAGATTGCTTCCCTGCCCGGCCATCGCCTCCAGACAGAGCGTGGTCGGCCCCTCTGGAAAATCCCGCAGCAGGCGGATCAGGGCGGCCGCTATCCGCTCCAGACCCGCATCCTCACCGGAACCGGTATGTGAGCCGGGGTGAAACGTGAGAGTGGGGATCTGGAGCAGGATTGCCCGCTCCATCTCTACCTTGAGTGCCTGATAGGACTTTTCCCACAGATCTTTGTTGGGAGACGCGATGTTGATGAGATAGGATGCGTGACCGGCAACGGGCCATAGATCCGGGTGGGCCTCGCGCGCCCTTTTCCATAGCGTCAATCCCTCTTTGGTGATGGGTTTGGCGCGCCACTGACGGTTGTTCTTGGTAAACAGCATGAGCGAATCGCAGGTGAGCTCTTGGGCTCGCTCAAAGACGTGGTGCACCCCCCCCGCGGTGGAAATGACTGCTCCGAGTCTCATTGCTCGCTCAGGACCAGTTGTTGGTAGAGCTCTGGCCTTCGATCCCCGAACGAGTCCAACTCGAACTCGCCGGGGATGTGGACCACCTTTTTTTGGCTCGCCAGCGTCAGGTCGAGTTCAGCGGTGATGATCATCTCGCTGTGATCGTCCGCCTCCTGCAGGGGCCGACCGCTGGGCAGAAGGATTTGGCTCCGTCCCAGGAAGGGCGTGCCTCGTTCTTCTCCCACCCGGTTGGCGGAGATGAGAAAAACTCTGCTGGCACGGGTAGCCGCCTTGGTGACGAAATCGGCAAAGTCGGCCGACGCGCGCGGCCAATTGGTAGGGTGGACCAGGATTTCTGCCCCCTGCAGTGCCAGCACACGGGGAACTTCTGGGAAGCGGAGATCATAGCAGATGAGCGGCCCTAGAACGCCGACCGGTGTTTCCACTACTCGTAGCGAGTCGCCGGCGCGGACAAAACGGTCCACGCCCAATACCGGCAGGTGGGTTTTGCGATAGATGGCCACCAATCCCTCTGGCCCGGTCAGCAGGGCGCTGTTGTAGAGGGCTCTGCCGGCCGTCTCTAGCATCCCCACCATCGCATAGACACCCAGTTCCGCGCAAGCGGCCGCGAGAGCGACCGAGGTGGGGCCGGGAATCGGCTCGGCCGCTCTCTCGCCTTCTTCCCGGGTATTGAACACATAGCCGCCGAGACTGCATTCCGGAAAGACGATGAGCTTGGCCCCTGTTGCGGCCGCCTCTCGGAGCCAGTTTAGAATCGCTTGTCGATTGCCGACCAGATCTCCAAGCCGGGGGTTCATCTGTACGGCTGCTACTCTGACAGGTGTGTCGTCTTTCATCGCTTCCTCTTTTTCCATGCCACCGATGCTGCCAGGAGTACGATTGGTCCCTCCAGCAAGAGATGGCCAAGGAATGTGGGTCCGGGCATAGCGCCTCTATCGAATAAGCAACGCTTCCACGGCCGGCGACCAAGATCAAACGGGAAGAGCCACATCAAGCGTGACCAATGCCCGCGCTGAGTGTCGCAGCCATCCAGCTCATCCGCCGCCAGGTGCACCAATCCTCCCAGCCAGGTAGACCAGAAACCCCATCGCCGGCCGGCGAGTCCGGCCACCAGTGCTGTACACAGGGGAGTATGCGTCACTGTCCGGTGGGCCACGAGTTTCGGCACGAGGGGCACCAGCAGGTAATCTACATCAGGCAGGATGCTTCCCCACTGCATGCCTTTGCCGTTCACCGGAATGCCGGCACGCGTAAGGACTTGCGCAGCCAGGTAGGCAATGGAAAGATGAGTAATCGGATTCAGAGTGCACACTCCATTTCTGTATTCTATCAGATTCTCACTCTCGTGGCCGTTCCTTGACAAACGGTTGGGATGGGATACGATTGCCAGCTTTGTGTGACCTCTGGCTAGGAGTCTGAGGATGCCTGAATCAGCCAAACCCGCACTACCAAGTTACCCGCAACTACTGCGGTTCTTTGGCCCGCTGGCATTGAGCAATTCAATGATGACGCTGGAGCCGCTGATCCTCATTACGGCGTTGTCCCACGCGCTCCATTCCGAGTTGACGCTGGCAGGGTACAATGTGATGTTTGGCATCGCCCTGGTGATAGAGGCCCCCGTCATCATGCTGCTGTCCGCCTCCACGGCGCTGTCCCAGACGCAGCATGCCTTTTATCGCCTGTTCCGGTTCATGCTGGCGCTGGGGGGCCTGGTAGTGGCCATTGGGTTTCTGGTTTCGCTGACTCCGCTCTATGGTTGGCTGGTGTTGGGGGTTATGCAGATCCCGCCGGCCGTGGCAGAAGCAGCGCGGCCGGCACTGGTCATCATGTCGATCTGGTCCTTCCCGGTGGCCTGGCGGCGAATGCTGCAGGGGGTGCTGATCGCCCACAACCGCACTCCCATTGTTACGCTGGCGACGGTGGTGCGCCTGGCGGCGCTGGCGGCCGCGCTTCTCATCGGCGGCCGGCTGATGCCGGACCGGATGTTGATCGTGGCCGCCCTGGCCATGCAGGCGTCCGTCATCGCCGAGTCGTTGATCGTCACGCCGCCGGCATTTGGTGTCGTGAGGAAGCTTCCGGTCGGCCCTGAAGGGATGCCTCTCTCCTGGCGCGGGCTGTTTGGCTTTTATCAACCATTGGCGACGATGATGGTGCTGCGCCAGATCAGCCGGCCGATGCTCAGCGCGGGCATCGCGGCCGCGTTCCTTCCCGAACGCTCGTTGGCCGCCTGGTCGGTGGCCTGGAGCCTGGCGCTGCTGCCCTTTGGCGTGACCCTGGGGCTGGAGCAGGTGGCAATCGCCAAGGGGACGAGCAGAGCAGCAAGGGCCCGCGTCCGGCGGTTTGTCTGGGGAGTCGGCCTCACCCTCGCAGGTGTGATGGTGGCCATCACCTTCACACCGCTGGTTCACCCAATGCTGGAGTTTCTCTTTGATCTCAGCCTGGAGGCAGAGCCAATGGTCGTGTTTGCGCTGCGCTGGACGGCAATGCTCCCGCTGGTCCAGAGCTTGCAGGGCTTGCTGCGGGGCATGGCGATCAGCGAGGAGCGGACGCGGGACGTACGTACCGCGGTGGGGGCAAGTCTGGTGGTCGTGGCACTGATTACCATCGTCGGGCCGAGGCTGGGCGTGTTCTCCGGGATTGCTATCGGCGTGCTGGCCACCATGCTGTCGGCCTTGGCGGAGGTTGGCTGGTTGGGCTGGCGGGAGCGACGCACGTCGGGTGGGTGAACCCAGGCGATTGGCTGGCAGGTTGCTTACTCTTGCCGGAGCACCGCTTCAAGACGTTGGGGGAAATCGGTGAACAGCCCGGCCACGCCCGCAGCTATGAACCGGTCCATATCCTCTTTTCGGTTGACCGTGTAAAGGTTCACCGCGATGCCTGTTTCGGCAGCGGCCCGGATCTGCTCCTCATCGACCATGGGTGCCCACGCGTTGTAGGTTCTGAATTCTGGGTCTTTCGTTCCCCGGCAATCGATACTCAGATCCCTGACCAGGGCCTGCACTCTGATCTTGGGATTGCGGCGATGGATATCGCGCAGCCAGTCGTGCTCAAAGGATGAGATGATGACGCGGTGCGTCTCAATCCCCAGTTCGTCCAGCAGGCCCAGCACACGGCCGGCAGTCGGAAAGCCCTCCATCGGTGGCGGAAGACGTTTGAGTTCCAGGTTGACGCGCCAGTTCTCCTCCTGCGTAAAGGCAAGCGCCTCCCGCAGCGTGGGGATCTTTTCACCTCGGAAGGCGGCCTGTTCGGCCGGTGTTACTTTGCCGGCCGCGATCTGACCAAACGGGTCGGTTTCCAGAAACCATGTGCCGGCGTCCAGTGAGCGGACCCGGGCCAGAGCAAGGGTTGTCACCACCCACGGGGCGCGGCCGGGAAAGCGTGCTGCTACGTCGGTCGTGCGTGCCAGCGAATCATCGTGCAGGAGAATGAGTTCTTCGTCGGCCGTCACTGCCACGTCGGTCTCCCACAGGTCGGCTCCGATTTCGAATGCCTTGCGCGCAGCCGCCAGCGTGTTCTCAGGGGCCAGACTGCGTGCCCCGCGGTGTGCAATGTTGAGGACGCTGGCCATTTGGCTCTCCATAGTGTGGGATCAACCGTGGATGCGGCGGGGCCGGCGGTTACCGGCAGGTCGGCCTGGTGGCTGTGCGGATGCCCTGTAGCCCGCGGCGTGAACCAGGTCGGCTAACGGATTGATCATGCACGCCTCGCGACACACAAGCGGCGCCCCGTACAAGATGGACGGGATACCAGGCGCCATTTGTTCGGCCCACAGGATTCGGCGTACGCTGAAGCGGGTTGCGAATTCTTCCTGGCTGTGCCGGCTGCTGACGCCCCCCCCATCAGGGCGAGGAGTCGCGATTCCGGTCTTCTCGGGCAGAACAGTTCAGCCAGAGCGCCTGATATGGCCGTAGCGCCGGGCACAACTGCTGACCCGCCGCGCCATATGGCTCGCCCGAAATCAAGTCGACCAGCGGTCCGGTGAAATCAGCCGCCGGTAGCTGGCAGGCTTGTTCTGCTCCAGAGACGTTGTGCATGCAGAGGACTCTATCCCGTCCATCCGGCGAGGTGCGCAAGAGGATCAAGAGCGCCGGATTGTTAAACATGACCTGCTGCCGGCCGTGGGGGTCAAAAGCACGATGGCTGGCACGCTGGCGCAGCAAGTGGGTATAGGCGGAAAAGACCTGGTGGCGGATGGACCTGGAATCGGACAACTCTGCCTCAAGCTCCGCGCGCTGGAGGGTCTGGCGGTTGATCGAGCGGGGGCGACCGGTCTGCGCCACCCCTTCCGGCCAACTTCTAGAGCCAAACAGGCTGTGCGCGTAGATGCCCGGCACACCGATGAGCGCCAGCATGATCGCCTGGGAGACCATAAAGCGACCGACCTGGGTCGCCTGCGGTTCTCTCCCTTTGGGATCAGAGAGAGCGTCAAAGTACGAGATGTTGAGTTCGTACACGCTCTGGCTGCCGTCTGGATTGGTCTTGTAAGAGACGTGCCCGCCGTGTGCCAGGGCTTGATCCACCAGCGCCTGGACCTCGGACGGGGAGAGGATGCCCCGGACGGGCGTGACGCCGATTCCATCGTGTGAAGCGGTGAAATTAAAAAAGGCGACCTGGTCCGAGGGGAGCGAGAGACCGGCTGCCCAGCGGGAGAGGTGGGTTGCCTGGCCGGTCTGGATGGCGTTCAGTGCAAGTGGCGCCAGGGGGAACTGGTAGACCATCTGGGCCTCATGGGTCCCGTCGCCAAAATAGGTGATATTTTCCTCGTGGGGGACGTTGGTTTCGGTGATGAGTTTGACGTTGGGAGCGACCGCGTCCAGCATGGCTCGGACGAGCTGCACTACGCGGTGGGTTTGCTCCAGGTGGATGCAGTTGGTGCCGATGGATTTCCAGAGATAGGCGATGGCGTCGAGGCGGATGAGGGACGCTCCTTGCTCGACATAGAGGAGCAAGACCTCAATCACCTGCAGCAGAACGTCTGGATTTGCATAGTTCAGGTCGATCTGGTCGCCGCTAAAGGTGGTCCAGACCAGCTTCTCGCCCGAGGGGGTTTGGACGGAGGTGAGGAGAGGCCGGGCTCGGGGCCGGGTAACCTGAGACAGGTCAGTGCCGGGTTCGATGGTGATAAAGAAATCGGCAAAGGCGGGGTCATCTTGCAGAAATCGCTGGAACCAGTAGCTCTGGGATGAGATGTGGTTGAGAACTGCATCGAACATTAGGGCGAACTCAGCCCGCAGTTGAGCGACGTCTTCCCAGCTTCCCAAGGCCGGGTCAACCTGGGTGTAGTCGATAATCGAAAAGCCATCGTCAGAGGAGTAGGGAAAGAACGGGAGCAGATGGACCGCTGTGACGGTTCCTTGGGCTTGTTGGCATAGGAACTCGGCCAAGCTTTGCAGAGGGGGCCGGCCGGGCTCGCGAACCTGGTCGCCGTAGGTGATGAGGATAGAGTCGGTGTGGCTGAACGGCTTGGCGGAGGTCAGCATCTCTGGGTTCCGTCGATGGAACTCGGCCAGCAGGCTTCCAAGCTGTGGATAGCACTGGCGACTGCGTTCGCGGCCGTAGAGAAAGATCAGGTGGTCCTGGATGCGCACCGCCAGTTCGGGGGGGATACAGAGAACAGGATTAGGCATGAGCTACCTTTGGAAGCTATCCAGCAGCGGTCCGAGAGCGGCGGCCAGTGCACGATAGGAAAAGTGGCGGCGGCCGAGCTCAAAGTTATGGTCCACCCTCTGCTGCCGCCGCGATGGATGGGTCAGTAGATGGTGGGCCTGAGAGACAGCCTGGTCGGACACATTGCCATCAATCTCTACCAGGTCAAAGCCGAGGGGGCCGATGTCGGCCAGGTAGACGGGATAGCGGTTGACCATCGCGGGAAGCCGAAAGTAGATGGTCTCCAGCAGCGCGTTGCCAAAACCTTCGCACAAGCTGGGATAGGTGACAAAATCGGCATGGGGGTAGGCGTCCCAGAGGCTGTAGATCTTGCGGCCGTCTGGCGCCGTGCCCCGCTGGCTGTCAAACAGGTCGGCAACGTAGCGCAGGTCCACTCCGGCCGCGGCCGCCTGTTTCTGCAAGCGGTGCAGGTATTCCAACCCCTCGTCACCGGCGCGGTGGGTGATGACGAGAACGGTGCGCGCCGTATCCTCGGCCCGCCCTACGTTGGGGAACATGGTGTTCAGGCGGCTACAGAGATCAATCGATAGCTCGATTCCCTTGCGGGGAACCACGCGAGTGGGCTGTAGTATCAAGATATCCCCGGCCGACAGCCCAATGGCCTGGCGCAGGTCACCGCTGTAATCGTCGATCCCCCGCGCCGGCGTATCATCCGTACTGCCCGCAGGGTCAGGGAAGTCAAAGACATTGGGGATGGCGATGGACTCTATCCCTCGGCGTTTCTTGAGGTCGGCCTGGGCAAGCGAGTTGATGACCACGTGGCGCAGGTTGGGCAGATCGGGTGGGAAGGTGCTCTCGAGGATGTCGGGCACAGAGTTGATCTGGAAACGCTCCCGCTCCCAATAAAAGTCGTGGTTGTGGGCGATTGCCGGCAGCCCGGTATCCAGCAACACCTCCCGCCATGCTTCCGCCAGCGGAATGTGCATGGGGATGGCGAATACGTTTTCGGGGATGATCAGGTCTATCTGATAATCGGAGACGAACGCCATGAGCTGCGTTTTCAGCTTGGCAGTCAGGCTGGCGATTCGGGATCTGAGATGCTGATTTGCATCCCTGGAGCCAAAAGCCGAGTCCTGAATCCACCTTACATCCTGGTGGGTAAAGTGCATCTCCGGAACCAGCAGCCCGGACGGCGCATCGGGTCCCAGTTCGCCGGCGCAATAGTAGACCTCGTGACCCAGGCGGCGGACCACCTCGGCCCACTTGGCCGTCTCCAGGCTGACTCCATCCGTACCCGCCAGGCGAGTAGAAGTGAAACCGATTCTCATGGAGAATGTGCGGGTTGGCACACGCAGAATTGGGCGCTTGCGCCCAGTCCTGCACTCGCACCTTGTTGCATTCGTTCTATCCCTTGACGCCGCCTGCCGAGAGCCCCTCGGTCAGAAAGCGCTCCATTCCGAGGAACAACACAATCACCGGGATTGTCATGACGGTAGAGGCGGCCATCACCACATGCGGCCGCGGGCTGGGATCGCTAAAGATGGTGTTGACCTTGATGGGCATGGTGAACATGTCGCGGCTGTTGAGAAAGACCAGTGCGTAGAGGAATTCGTTCCAGGCGATCATAAAGGTATACATGCCCACCGACACAAGCGCCGGCACAGCGAGCGGCAGTGTGATGCGCCATATGACACCAATGCGGCTACAGCCATCGATCAGCCCCGCCTGTTCGATCTCGGCCGGGATGGTCCGAAAGTAGTTGGCCAGCATGTAGAGCGCCACCGGCAATGTCTGTGCCAGGTAGGTCAGAACCAACACGGATAAATTGTCCTGCACGTCGAATCCAAGCCGCCGGGCAAGTTGGGCCAGCATGGCAAAGAGAGGGATGATGAGGAGCACACCGGGAATCAGATAGACCAGCAAGATGCCGTTCAGCAGCAGGTCCTTTCCCCTGAAC
>WSZX01000323.1 GCA_013139935.1 Ardenticatenales bacterium | reverse complement strand
ACGGGCCTCCCGGGGGAGTGCCCCGAGTGCGGGATGGCTATCGCGGGTGTGTGGAGGTGATTATGGATGCTGCTGCCCGTTCGCCGGCCGGCGACGGCATGTTCTATCCGGGGAGTCGAGACGCCCTGTCGGCTGCCGTCGATGGTTACCTGGTCGATGCGCAATTGCCGAAAATAGATGACTCTGGTCATGTCCGTGCTGTCGTCGCACCGCATGCCGGGTACATCTATTCCGGACCCACTGCTGGTTATGCGTTCAAGGCTCTGCAGTCCGGCTTGCCTGCTGGGAGAGTGACCGTCTATCTGCTGGGGCCAGCGCACCGCGCCTGGTTTGATGGCGTTTCCGTGATTGATCTTGGGTTTGCCACGCCGCTGGGGGTGGCCCCAGCGGACCGGGAGACGGTGGCTGCACTGCGGACGCTTGGGACTCACTATCGGTCGTTGCCGTCGGCCCATCAGGACGAGCATAGCCTGGAGGTCCAAGTCCCCTTCCTGCAGCGAACGGTACCTCAACTGCATCTGGTCCCGCTGCTCTTTGGAAACGTGGACGCGCGCGCTGTGGGGCGGGAACTGTCCGCTCGTGTGCGGGACGAGCTGGATACGCGGCTAGTGGTTAGCAGCGACTTGAGCCATTTCAATGACTATGAGACCGCACGGCAGATGGATCAATCCTTTTTGCAGCATGTGCTGGCAGGGGATATCAGTGCTGTTGAGAGAGATCAGCATGGTGCGTGCGGCCGCGGCCCCATTGTCGCTCTGATGGAGCTGGCGGCGGAACTCGGATGGAGTCCCCATTTGTTGGACTATCGCAACTCCGGCGATACGGCTGGAGACAAGCGGCGCGTGGTCGGGTATGCTGCCATTGCTTATACTGCAGGAACTGGTGCACAGCCACCGCGTGCCGGGACTGGAGGTTGAGATGGGCCACCAGGATTTGCTCACCTCAGAACAGGGCGAAAGCCTGGTTCGTCTGGCCCGTCTGGCGCTGGAGACCGACATTGGCCAGAAGACTGAGATGCCCCCGCCGGTGGATATCCGCCTCCAGAGGAAAGGGGCAACCTTTGTGACCATCACAAAGGATGGTGCGTTGCGGGGGCGTATCGGAACGGCTGATGCCCACTCGCCCCTGGCGGAAGATGTGAGGGAGAACGCCACTCGCGCAGCCAAGATGGTCCCTCGCTTTCCGCCCGTGTCACCGGAGGAACTTGATCGGATTCGCCTCGAGGTCTCGGTGCTGACCCCGCCGTGTCTGCTGATTTGCCCACCGGAAGAGCGGCCGGAACGGGTTCGGCCGGGGATCGATGGGTTGCTGCTGACCTCCGGCTTTTCTCGTGGGCTTTTGCTTCCGCAGGTGTGGAAGAGGATTCCTGGGCCCGAGGAATTCCTGAGGGCTCTGTGTCGGAAAGCAAGTCTCCCATCCAACGCGTGGCGACGATCCAACACGGAACTGTATACCTTCCAGGTTCAGGCTTTCCATGAAGAGTAGCGCAATCCACACAGCGTCGATGAAGGACGATCTGCCGCCCCTGGAGCTCGCCGCGATGAGCGATCCGTTACATCTGGGAGCAGCCAGGGACGAGTGACAGGCGTGGGGGCCCTCTTGACGCCGCCTATCTGACGGGATGTTATCGTGGCGCGGGGTCTGTGCTGTTTATCGGCGCTCCAGGTGGTGGAGCGGGTTTGAGTCAGAGGAGCGAGGGACTTGAGATGGGCTTTCTGGACAAGGTGCTGCGACGAGGCAGGGAAACACAGCCACGTGATCCGCACGGAATCTATGTTTATGTTCAGTGCGATAACTGCGGAGAGAAACTGCGCATCCGGGCCGACAAGAGACATGATCTGATGCGCGATTATGAGACCGATGAGTTGATCTGGAAGAAGGAGATCATGGATGCCCGGTGTTTCCAAATCATGTACGCAACGGTAGTGTTTGATGGAGCACATCACGTTCGATCCCGGGCCATTGAAGGGCAAGGACACTTTATTACCGAGGAGGAATACCTTGAAGTGCCTGGCCGTTAGACGAAAGGACTCAACTTGACCGGTAAGAGCTCCGGATCCGCTGAAGGGACTCCGCCTTAACGGTGTCAAGTTGGCGGGTTATGTAAAGTTACTCCGCCCCCTCGTCGAATCCGCTCAGAGCAACGGCAGCTGCCCGCGCCAAGATGGAGAGCAGGGTCTGGTCGATCTCCCCAAAGTCGGCCCCTGAGTGCTTGTTGACCACCGCAATGACCCCCAGAATAAGCGAGTCTATCTTCATAGGAACGCACAGCATCGACTGCGTGTCAAACCCGAACAGCATGTCTACCCGGGGCGAAAAGCGCCAGTCCTGATCAACTTCATTGACAAGGGATGGCTTGCCATGGGTGGCAACCCATCCCATGATGCCTTCGCCTTGCGGCATGCGGAAATCGACCAAGTCGTCCTCAATCGCTCCCCGGACAACGGCAAAGACCAGTTCCTTGGTCTCCCGGTCGAGCAGAGCTAATGTCCCATCGGTAGCATCCAGTAGGGAAAGTGCATAGTAGAGGATCTTGTGCAGCAGCGGGAAGAATTCCTGCTCGGAGGAAAGCCGGTCGGCTGCATTCTCCAATGCGCTCAGTGCCTTGAGATAATCTCGCAGCAGACCGAGCTCGTCCTGCAGTCGCTGGTTCTCCTCCTGCAAACGGGCATTCTCTTGCTGCAAGAAGCGTAATGTCGTTTTCACGGCAACCCCGGCCGATCCCGTAATCCTCCAACGGTTCCTGTTGGCTAGTATAACATGGGTGGGATCAGAACACCACCTCGCACGGGGAGAGTGGCTTGATCAACTCGGTGGGCGATTATTGCTAAAGCTGAGCCAATCGAGTGGGGCGGGTGTTTCACGTGAAACATCCGCTGCATGGCCTCGTTCGCGGGACAATGGAAGGCTTGCCCGACCGCACCATCTCGTGGCGCTGTTCAGTGTGCCCGGCAAAGTACTTGTTCAAGAACAATTCGCTATTCTGGTGGCCGTTCAACACTTGATTCACCATTCAATCCAGGAAGTTGTTTCTTAACAAGGGCAAAGGACGTCTCGAATCAACTCCTGGTTGATGCTCGGGCTGGAGTGCTCCCACGAGGACCGTCAATTCGCCGGTCGGTCGAGCGCGCAGACCGAGTCGACTCACCTGTAGCCTATGTGCTGCCGGGAAGGGAGCCTGGGTCCGCATCGCTGTCGAACAGTATCTGTTCTATCTCGCGCAGTCGCGCCACTCCCTTGACCTCCCACGGCCGCGCCGGTACTCGCACCAGCCCCATCCGGCCGGCAAACTCGTTGGTCAGCAGGTCCAGATATGGGGCCTGCATCGCCTGCCGCTGACGATGGAATTCGCAGTCGGCCTCCAAGACCACCTGGTTGATGATCATGTGCCGGATGTTCAGTCCATAATGCGCAAACTGGCCCACCAGCCGCTGGCTCTGGTAGACTCCAAGCGCCTCGGGGATGGTCACCAGCACAAAAACCACGTTTTCTGGGTTTCGAAACCAGTTGGTTATCTCTCCCGACAACTTGCCCCAGCGCTCAATGATTTCTCCGAACGGAACCTTGTCCAACTTGAGGTTGTCTCGCACCTGAAGGTAGATGCGGGGAGCCAACTTCAAATGGCTAAACAGCCTGTGCGGCAACTCCAACAGCCGGAGGGTGTCCCCCGCCGGGGCGGTGTCCCACACGATCATCTCGTGGCGGCCGTCTCGAACCCGCTCCAGAATATAATCGAGCATGAATTCCTCCTGGATGCCGGGGGCGAGCGAAACATAGTCTACCACTTCGTCATAGCCCAGATCCACCAGAGAGGTGGCGGCCGCATAGACCTCGGGACCGAACTTTTCCTTCCAGCGGCGCATCACCTCCTCCCGGCTGATCTCCAATCCCCACAGGTTCTTCACCCCCCGAACTGGCTGCTCCGTGGGCCCAATTTCCGTCTCAAAGATGTCCGAGAGAGATGGCGCCAGGTCGCTGGAGATGATGAGGGTGCGCCGGCCGGCGATGGCATAGTGAAGTGCTGTCGCCGCCGAGAAGGTTGTCTTTCCGACCCCGCCTTTGCCGCCAAACATGATCACCCGCTGATGCCCGTCGCCCAATCTTGCCAGTGTCATTGTCGCCCCTCGAGACTGCCGCATGGATCGGAACGCCCCGATCATCTTCGCGTAAGTTGATTTCCGACAGTCACATCATACCATTTCCTCGTGGCGCATGCCAGGGCGCCACCAGGGGATCTCGCCCTGTCATCGCTACCCCGCTGCCAGATCTGCGGGCTTGAGCCTGGGCAAGGTCCCAGCCACCTTAGTGAGGTTGTTCTATGTCGAGTTGGCCGAACCGGGGCGACCATGCTGGCGCAAGAATCTCTCAATCTGGGCCGACCATGATATAATATCAGCAGCTGGGTGCGTTCAGCGCATCAAATGTACAGCTGGAGGTGCAACTATGCCCATCACGATCATTGTCGGTGCTCAGTGGGGGGACGAGGGAAAGGGACGGATTACCGATTTGCTGGCGGCCGAGGCCGAGATGGTGGCCCGCTTCAGCGGTGGCGACAATGCGGGCCACACCATCACGGTCGGGAACGAGGTTTTCAAGCTACACCTGGTTCCCTCTGGGATTGTCCAGCCGAATACCGTCTCGGTGATGGGGGCGGGGATGGCGGTTAACCCAAAGAAGCTGCTGGAAGAGATGGATGGCCTGATGGAACGGGGGATCGACGTCTCTCCCTCTAGGCTGAAACTGAGCGCCGGGGCCCATCTGATTCTGCCGTCGCATGTGGCTCTGGACGGCGCGTCAGAGGAAACGCGGGGCGAGGATGCCCTGGGCACTACCAAGCGCGGCATTGGCCCAACCTACGCCGACAAGGCTGCGCGGACGGGATTGCGTAGCGGGGACATGCTGGCGGCCGATTTCGCCAGGCGCGTCTCCCAGGCGGTAAACGCGAAGAACCGGGTTCTGGTGGAAATCTACGGGTGCCATCCCCTGGATGCGGAGGCGGTTGCCGATGAGTTTGAAGGTTACGCCAGGCGGCTGCGCCCCTACATTGCCGATGTCTCCCTCCAGGTTCACCTCGCCTTGCAGGCCGGCAGCCGGGTGCTGACCGAGGGCGCCCAGGGGACGTTGTTGGACATCAACCACGGAACCTACCCCTATGTCACCAGTTCATCGCCCATCGCCGGTGGCGTACTGACCAGCCTGGGAGTTGGCCCCAGAGAGGTGGACCGGGTGATAGGGGTCACCAAGGCTTTTCAGACTCGGGTAGGGGAAGGCCCAATGCCAACGGAATTGATCGGGCCGCTGGGGAATGCCCTGCGCGGTACCGGTGCGAACCCCTGGGATGAGTTCGGAACCACCACCGGCCGGCCGCGTCGTTGTGGTTGGCTGGACCTGGTCCTCTTGCGGTACGCGGCTCGCATCAACGGCTTCACGGAGTTGATCATCACCAAGCTGGACGTGTTGAGTGGCCTGGACCAGCTGCGGGTCGGCGTTGCCTACAAGTACGGCGGCAGAGAATGGCGCGATCTGCCCTTTGGGCCCAACGCCCTGGCCGAGTCGCAACCGGTGTACGCCGATTTGCCGGGCTGGAGCAAAGATATCACCGGTGCGCGTGAGTTCGCTGATCTACCTCCGGCCGGCCGTCGTTATCTTGACTTTGTCCAGCAGGAGGTTGGCGTTCCCATCACTCTTGTGTCCGTTGGCCCCGAACGGGAGCAGATCATCCGGATGATCTCGTGATGGGTTGTGTGCGCTGGTCAATGAGTGCGGGCTTCGAATCATCACCTTCGTGTTCCTCTGGCCGAGAAAGCGAAAACTGAGTGGCGGGTCGTAGAGCCAAGTTGACGCTTGCAGCGATGGCAAGAGGTAGATCCATGACGTGGCTGGTGATCGGCCGGACCCGCCGGCATGAATGCAGAATGACGAGACCCAAAGGGGAGCACAGAAACGAAAAGCCAGCAGGAGTAATCAACACATGTCAAAAATCACCGGCGGAATCCTGACACGTACGCGGAAGGGCAGGCACGTGCTGCACGATCCTGCGTGGCCATCGGGCGAAATTCTCGTGCCGGCACAATTGGTCAAGGAGTATCGTCTGGTGGATGGCGCGACCGTTGTCGGACCGGTGCGCCACGGCAGACGGGGGCCCGTGCTGGAGGCTGTCGAGTCGATTTGTGGCCTGGTGCCGGAGGCATTCCAGCGGCGCACACTCTTCGACCGGCTCATTGCCATTGATCCGTGCGAGCGGTTCCACCTTGCTGTCACCGGTGAGGTGAGCATGCGCATAGTTGACCTCGTGGCTCCCATTGGCAAGGGCACAAGAGGATTGATCGTCTCGCCACCAAAGGCTGGGAAGACCATGTTGCTGGAGCAGATTGCCAAGGCGATCAGCGCAGACGATCCCGACAACACACGTATCATCATTCTGCTGATTGACGAGCGGCCGGAGGAAGTGACCCACTTTCGGCGCGCGTTGGATGCAGAGGTTTTTGCCAGTTCCAATGACCAGAGTGTCCGTGAGCATGTCGCACTGTCCGAGTTGATGCTGGCTCACATCCGCACCGAGCTGGAGTGCGGCCACAATGTAGTGGTGCTGCTGGACAGCCTCACGCGCATGGGGAGAACCTTCAATCTCAGAGGTTCAGGCACCGGGCGCACCTTTTCCGGGGGTCTGGATGCTGGGGCGCTTGAGATTCCCCGCCGGTTCTTTGGGCTGGCGCGCAATATCGAGAACGGTGGTTCTGTCACCATCATCGCGACCGCTCTGGTAAATACGGGGTCACGGATGGATCAGCTTATCTTTGAGGAATTCAAGGGTACCGGAAACAGCGAGATAATTCTGGACCGCTCTCTGGCCCAGTCGTACATTTTTCCGGCCATCAACTTGTCTGCCAGCGGTACTCGGAAGGAGCATCTGCTCTACAGTCGCGACGAGATGCGCAGTCTTGCCAGGCTGCGCATGCGCGTCGCGGGCCGGCAACCCAAGGAGTCGATGGAATGGCTGCTTGGGATGCTACGAAAGTTCCCGACCAACGAGGCGTTGCTGGAGAGCCTTCACCCACGGGGGTGATCTCGACACATGCCAGGTGCGAGTTTCTTGGCCGCAGGTGTCTCGGGCGAGCCGGTTCGGCGCTTGTGCCAGGTTGGGCGCTCAGCCGGCTGGATCGGCGGGGGGCCAACCGCAAGGGAAGCAATCGCGGGAGATTAAGAGTTTCTCAAGATCGCTCGATCCGTTGACAACCGCTGCCAACTATGGGATAAACCCTCCCAGGGTTCATGGCGGTGCTAGCACCCGCAATCCCACGCGAGGAGAGATCATGTCCACCATTTGTCGCGATCAACGCGTTGCTCCTTCAATAACAGTCGATCTGTCTGTCGGGGAGCTGGATAGCATCCTAACGGGTTGCGCCTGCACGATGCGCGCCGAACCGCGGGAGCCGAACACGTGTGTGCGCTGATTGAGACCTCCCCCGGGCGAGCCTACCCTTTGGGAGCGACTGTGCAGGGAGATACTGTCAACTTTTCGCTCTTTACCCAGAACGGCACTGCCGTGGAACTGCTCCTGTTTGACCGATACGATGATAGTCAGCCAGCTCACGTCATCCCGCTGGACCCGATCCGCAACAAGACCTTCTACTACTGGCACATTGCTGTCCATGGGATTGGGTCAGAGCAGATATACGGCTACCGGGTATGCGGCCCGTATCGACCGGCTGATGGCCATCGCTTCAACTTTGCCAAGGTGCTCCTGGATCCCTATGCCCGGGGCATCATCCATGGCGACAACTGGTCTCGTGCGCAGGCCAAGGGGTTTGGCACCAACTATGCCAGCTCCATGAAGGCTCAAGTAGTAGATCGCCAGGATTTCGATTGGGAAGGCGATCGGCCGCTCGGGCTTTCATTCTGCGATATGGTGATCTATGAGATGCACGTGCGGGGATTCACCCGGCACCTCTCATCTGGCGTGGAGCTTGATGCAGCCGGCACCTTTGCCGGCGTGATCGAGAAGATCCCGTATCTGAGGGAATTGGGAGTCACGGCCGTTGAACTGCTGCCCATTCAGCAATACGATCCGCAAAGCGTCCGCGGCCGCAATCCCTTCACTGGCGAGCGTTTGGTCAACTACTGGGGGTACGAGCCCGTTGGCTTCTTTGCCCCTCACCAGGGCTACTGCTGCACAGAACGGTACGAGTCTGCTGTGGATGAGTTCCGCCACATGGTCAAGGCGCTTCACAGGGCTGGGATTGAGGTCATCCTTGATGTGGTTTTTAACCACACTGCCGAAGGAGATGCGGATGGCCCAACCATCAGCTTCCGCGGGCTGGAGAATCGCGCATACTATATGTTGGAGCCAGACCGGAGCGTCTATAGCAACTATTCCGGAACTGGCAACACCCTCAAGTGCAACCATGCTATCGTTCGACGACTGATTCTGGACTGCCTGCGATACTGGGTGCAGGAGATGCACGTGGATGGCTTTCGCTTTGACCTGGCTGCTATCCTGTCGCGCGATGAGCACGGGCGGCCGATGAAGAACCCTCCAATTCTGTGGTCCATCGAATCCGATCCGGTGCTTGCCAGCACCAAGCTCATCGCCGAGGCCTGGGACGCGGCCGGGCTGTATCAGGTGGGCTCTTTCATCGGCGACCGATGGGCAGAGTGGAACGGCCGCTATCGGGACGATGTGCGCCGCTTTATCAAGGGAGATAGGGGGACGGTTCGCTCCTTTGCCGCCTGTTTGATGGGCAGCCCCGATCTCTACACCGATCCCGGCCGGCAACCCCACCGAAGTATCAATTTCGTCACCTGTCACGACGGGTTTACCTTGAATGATCTGGTCTCCTACAACCGAAAGCACAACCAGGCCAACGGCGAGGGAAACTTGGATGGGCTCGATGCTAACCATAGCTGGAATTGCGGGGCGGAGGGTCCAACTGACGTCCCGGCAATTGAACGATTGCGACTTTGCCAGATCAAGAGCTTTTTCGCAGTGCTGTTTGTCTCTCAGGGAACGCCGATGTTCTTGATGGGAGATGAGGTGCGCCGTACTCAGTTTGGGAACAACAATGCCTATTGCCAGGACAACGGGACCAGTTGGTTCGACTGGGACCTGGTGCAAGGGAATGCGGAACTGCTCCGGTTTGTCCGCGGCATTATCCGGTTCAATCGGGCGCATCCCAGCCTCAACAGCGACAGCTATATCTCTGAAAATCGCAAACCGCATGGCGGTCCGAGATACCTCACCTGGCACGGGGTGAGGCTGAACCGGCCGGACTGGTCCGATGATTCCCATTCGCTGGCGTTCACGCTGCACGACTATCCGGGAGACGTGGATATTCACGTCATCGTCAATGCCTACTGGGAATCGCTGGATTTCGAACTGCCCGAACCGCCACAGGGTATGGGCTGGCACCAGGCGGTGGATACGCACTTGGCTTCGCCGGCCGATCTGCCAGATGAAGGGAGCCGGCCGGCCGTCACTGCCGCCCACTACCGGGTCGCCCCTCGCTGCGTCGTGATCCTCGTCGCCAGCCCGTCGTGATAGCCTGGTAGAGTAAGGCCCATGGCCGGTTGTGATACAATTGGCGCATGAAGCGGCGACCTGGGATCCTCGTGGTGTGCGGCGCCGGTCTGTTGTTGGTCGGCATGGGCTTGGCTTTGGGCATACTGAGGAATAGCATCTCGCAAGAGCTTTTCAACTGGACGGGAGAGGAAGAGCCGGCGGGGCAGGCTCGCGCGGTGCTGCAACTGTGCGTCGGACGATTACGGCCGCAGCCCGACACCCGACCGGATGTCGCTATTGACCACGCCAACGTCAATCCTTTCGGCATCAACATGTTCCTTCAGGATGAGGTAGAGCCCGCAAAGCGCGAGGAGCAGATCAGACTGGTTGCCGAGGCTGGCTTTCACTGGATACGACAGGAATTCACGTGGGAAGATATTGAGATCCATGGCAAAGGGGACTTTATCGACCGGCGGAACGAGGCGGCCGGGGTCGACGCCTGGGTCAAGTATGATCAAATAGTGGATCTGGCCGGACGGTACGGGCTTGAGATCATCGCTCGGCTTAGCAACCCTCCCGCCTGGTCTCGCGCTGAGGGGAATGACGCTGGCTCTCTTGCTCCCCCTGACGATGTCAAGGACTATGGCGATTTTGTTGCTGCGGTCGTCTCTCGCTATGCTGGCCGGGTGACCTTTTTTCAGATCTGGAATGAGCCCAACATCTATCCGGAATGGGGTAAAGCACCGGTAGACCCAGTTGCCTACACCCAGTTGCTCTGCCACGCATTCGACCGCGCCAAAGAGTCCAACCCGGATGCCGTCGTCCTGAGCGGGGCGTTGGCGCCCACTCTGGCACTCAGCGATCGCGACCTCAATGACCTGGTCTTCTTGCAGCGCATGTATGACGCTGGCGCAGGCGCCTGTTTTGATATCCTCTCCATGCAGGGATATGGACTCTGGTCTGGTCCCACTGACCATCGCCAGCGGCCGACCATGATCAACTATGGGCGTAACGTGCTGGTGCGCGATCTGATGGTCCAGAACGGCGACGAGAAGAAGGCGATCTGGATCAGCGAGATGAACTGGAATCCGGTGCCGGATCAGGTGCTGACCCAGGGTTTCTGGGGTCAAGTCACGGCGGAACAGGCGGCCCGGTACGCGCCGCTGGCCTATCGGCGGGCACAGGAAGAGTGGCCCTGGGTGGGGGTGATCAATTTCTGGTTCTTCAAACGAGCCACCGATTCAGAACAGGATCAAGAGTCGTACTACTTTCGCATGGCCGAGCCGGACTTTACGCTCACGCCGGTGTACTATTCCATGCGAGAATACATCGGGGGACAATGAACTCGTGAGTGGATCATTGAGCCAATCCGCCGGCCTGATCGTTTGATCTCTGGGTTGGAATGGAACCTGCATGGATCACAATAGACGGAAAACGGTCGCCCTTGTCCTGCTGCTCCTGATTCTGACGCTGGCAGCCGCGGTTCGCTTCTACCGGTTGGAGGCGCAGTCGTTGTGGCACGATGAGGGCAACAGCGCCCGGATCGCCGAGCGGAGCATCAGGCTTATTCTGGAAGGGGCAGCTGGGGATATTCACCCACCGCTCTACTACCTCGCGCTCCACTACTGGCGCGCATTGCTTGGGCAGAGCGAATTCGCCCTGCGCTCGTTCTCGGTCATGGGCGGTGTGGGGCTTGTGGCCCTCACGTACGTGCTTGGTGCCCACCTGGGACAGGGAGGCCGCCCGGGATCGAATGCTTCTGTTGGGACGAGGGATGTTTCCACGGGACTGGCGGCGGCTTTCCTGGCTGCCATCAATCCTTTTCAGGTGTACTATAGCCAGGAAGCTCGCTCGTATATCTGGGTGGCCTTTCTGGCGGCGGCCGCCACCTACTGTGGGTGCCGCTTCCTGAAATCAGTACTTCCCGGTGGGCGTGGCGCGCCCGGTGTGGGTTCAAGGCCAAGAGTCCCCTGGGCTGTTGGATACACGCTGGCGATCGTAGCTGGCCTCTATACTCATTATGTGTTTCCTATTGTTCTGATTCCCATCAACTTGATCGCTTTCGTTCGGCTCTCGCGGCACAGAGTTCGCAGGCCCCTGGTTCAGTGGATGATGCTGCATCTGATTCCCGGTCTGCTCTTCCTCCCGTGGCTCCACATCGCTGTCCGCCAGCTCACTAGCTGGCCGTCTAGCAGCAGCCAAATCGCGGTCGGGCAGGCGCTGGCGGATACGTTCCGCCTGCTCAGCCTGGGCCTCACCGTTCAGCCGGTTGGTTCGACTATCGCCTTGCTGGGCTTTGGTGTTCTGCTGGTCCTTGGCCTGGTTCCCCGCCTTTGTGACGCCGATTTCACTCTGTTCTTGCTGATCGTCCTCTGGCTCATCATCCCGGTAGCCTTAATTCTTGCCTTCAACCTTCACCAGGATGCCTTTCTGAAATTCATGTTGGTTGTTAGCCCTCCATTCTGCTTGCTGCTGGGCCGGGGTGTCACTCGCTTCCTCCTGCCCATCTCAAGCTCTCGGCCCCCGATCCTTTTCCCTCTTGCCCTCAGCCTGGGTTTGGTTCTATCCTTCAGCTATGATTCTCTTGATAACCTCTATTTCGACCCGGTCTATGCCCGGGGTGACTATCGTGGTATTGCTCACCATCTACAGTCGGTTGGCCGGCCGGGGGACGTCGTCATCCTGGATGCTCCCAACCAGTGGGAGGTCTTCACCTACTATTACCCTTACGTCGAGCGAGTGTACCCGATTCCGCGCAGCCGGCCGGTCGACGAGTCAATAGTGGTGGCCGAGCTAGAGCAGATCACGGCCAAACATGACAGAATCTTTGTCCTCTTTTGGGCAGAGGCGGAAAGCGACCCGGAGCGGATAGTGGAGCGTTGGCTCAATACGCATGCCTACCCAGCGGCCGACCAATGGTGGAGCGGGGGGGTGAGACTCGCCACCTACGGGGTTCCGTCGACCCTGCCGACCAGCATGGATTCCCGGGCGAACGCGCGGCTGGGGGGCGTCATGCTATTGAGAGGTTACACACTGCTTTCTGACCGGCTATCGCCGGGCGAGATGCTCCAGATAACCCTATTCTGGGAAGCGTCGGCGCCCATTGGCCAGCGCTACAAAGTGTTTCTGCACCTGCTCAACAGCGATGGGGTGCTCACGGCCCAGCGTGACGCCGAGCCCGGCGGTGGGATGGACCTAACCATCACCTGGGAGCCCGGGCAGCTCCAGATCGACAATCATGGAGTGATCGTCCCGGTCGGGACTATGCCGGGGGAGTATCAACTCATCCTTGGCTTGTACCCGCTGGGCGACCCGGCTGCTAGGCTTCCGGTGATGGCTGATGGTGAGCCGGCCGGGGATGTCGTCCGGCTTTCTTCTATTCTGGTGACTGAGCTCGATTAGGGGAGGTGATTGGGCTCAGACGACTGCTCGTACCTGTAG
>WSZX01000359.1 GCA_013139935.1 Ardenticatenales bacterium | reverse complement strand
CGCGGAGGGTCGCTGGGGTGGGGGTCCTGAAAGTCGAACAGGTTCTCCACGTTGAATGTGGCGACGCTGAACTGCTGCTCCCCGGCCTCTTCCAACCCCGGCAGCGGGCGGTCGGTGGGGTAGACCTCCGGCACTCTGATCGGTTCGAGCTTGAAATTGTCAAAGGTAAAGGCGAGCGGACCGACGAGGTTGGCGACGCGATCGCCGCTCTGGAGGGCAAAGGGCAGGGTGGAGAGATCGTAATGGGTGGCGTCCGAGCCATCATCCACAAAGATCATCAGGCCGGTCGAGGCCGTATCCAGTCCGTACGTCAACCGGTCGATTCCCCGGTCGCTCCGCACCAGGACCGCCTCTCCATACTTGGAGGTCGGGGCGATCGCCACCGCCGGCCCGGTCACCTTTACCAGCATCCCTTCGAGGGCTTCATAGTAGACGGCCGCTTCTTGCCGGTCCGGGGGCGGGTCCAGCTCGGCCGCGGCCGGAAGCTGGTAGCCCGATCCGACCACTGTCAGGTCCTCCAGAGCGAGCAGGTGGAGCATGGTCTGACCCGACTTTTCCCGCACCTTGCCGGTCACGCGGACCAGATCGCCCAATTCCACCACCGCCTCTAGCTCGCCGGTCAGCACAAACAGGCCGGCCGATGTGGCAGGATCGTCGTCGGTCTGGGTCTCTTGAATCCAGAATCCGTCCATTTCGGGAAAGACGCCGATCACGACTCCCTGCGTGGCCGCCTGCCCCCGGACATAGGGAGATTCCACCCCGCTTCCCTGGATGGCCCAGATGGGAACTCCCTCGCCCACAAAGGTGAGCAACGGATCTGTTCCCGAAGCGACCGGCTCGGGCCACTGGTCGGCCGTGGCGACGGCCGGCAGGGTCAGGATTCGCCCCTCGGCCTCCTCGCTGACCGCAGCCGTATAGCGCACCGTAGCGCTGCCGCCGGCCGCCAACTCGGGCAGAGTCCAGATCACCGAATCGCCCTCCCGCTCTCCGCCGTCCATCACCTCGTCGATGGCAGCCCCTTCGGCCGGCTGGATGGCGACGATGCGGACGTTGGTGAGGGGAGCGTCGGTGTGGTTATCGGCGGTGAGCGCATAGTGGATGGCCCCGCCGGCCGGGACGCTGTTCTCCGCTACCATCTCCAGCATCAGCTCAGGGGGAAACACCGGCATGAAATCAGTCTGCAGCCGCGGTTTGAGCTGCCAATCGGTATCATAGAGTTCACTGATGCCTGTCACGCGGTAGCTGCGACCGAGTTCCTGCGGCTCGACGCTGATGCCGGTCTCCTTTTCGATGTACAGCAGGATCATATAGCCGGTGTCGTCGACCAGGTCGACCTCGTAGCTATAGCTGAATTCCTCAATCCGGGTGGCGGCGCCTTGTACCACGTTCAGCCGGCCGAGCACGCTCTCGTCGCTCCCGGCCGCCCGGATCGTGATCTGCGCGGGTGCCCACTCGGCCGCGCCCCGTTCCAGTATCTCGATGTCGTCCTCATAGACGCCGGGAATGATCTCCAGCGAACCGCGATAAACCTCAATCCCGCCGGTGACGCGTATCCGGTCTCCCAGACCGGCCGCTACGATTCCCAGGCCGCCGGGGCAAAAGACCTGGATGCCGCCGCTCTCGTCCTCCAGGTAGAACTTTGTGCCGGTAGAGCCCGCGTAAAAGGCATCGGTGTACATGGTGGCGGTCCCTTCGATGGTGACCACCTTGCCTGCCAGGGTGCGGGCGGTGGCGATGGGGATGGAGCCGCCGGCGATGGTGATGGACAGGGGCGAACCATAGGCGCGCAGGGGCCAGTCGGCCGCCTGGGCATAGGCTCCGCGGACCAAAGTGGTAAAGTAGGTCCAAGGGCTCGACAGGACGACAGTCGCTGTCTCTGACCCACCATCGGCCAGCTCAGACACGGTCCACTCTAGCCGGCGGCCGGCCTGGCTCCCGCCATCGGGCAGGCCGATCACCTCAAAGCCGTCCGGCAGAGGGACCGAGACCAGCAGGTCATGCACGGCCGCGCCGGTCAGGTTCTGTACCTCGACCACCGCCTCCACCTCGCTGCCCGGTTCGACGGTCGCCGGGATCTGCAGGCTGAAGGTCAGCCGGCCGCCGGGAATCGGGGCAATGTCGCTGCCGCTGTTCTGCGGGTTGGGAGCGGCCGGGCTGAAATCGGCGCGATTGTCGCCGCTGTCGGTGCCACTGCCCGCCTCGCCTCCGGGCCAGCGCTCCAGGCTAACCCCTTTCTCGGGCGCGGCCGCCGCACGACCGTTAAAGAACCCCTCCGGTGCGTCTCCCCAGCCGAGAATGTCAACGGTCTCGCCCGCGGCGTCTCGCAGAGCCAGCCCCCCCTTGGTCTCAAAGAGCGCGATATCGTACTCGGCGTCGCCGATCAGGCCGATCGCTTGCCCGGCCCGAGCCAGCAAATAGTGCCCATAGCCCGGCAGGTCGGCAGGCTCTTCCCAGGCATGGACCAGCTTTTCCGCCTGGCCGCTGGCCAGTTGGTACCACAGCGACCAGCCGTTCAGGTCGACCGGTCGGGTGCCGGCGTTGTACAGTTCGATGAACTCGAGGTTGTTGTTATCGGGAGCAGCCAGCAGCAGTTCGCTAAAGAGAACTACGCCATCGCTCTCCTCGGGGATTGCCTGGCCGGAGGGTGTTTCGCCAGTTGGCGCTACGGTAGTTTCTTCCTCGGCGGGCGGCGAGGGCAGGGGGGTCGCCTGGTCCTTGCACCCCACCAGTGCCAGAGCCACAATGAATAATCCAATCCACAGGCGTCTTGTTTCCATCGGTTTTTCCTTCCCGAATGTGCGTGAATGTAACCGGCTGGGATTATAACCCAAACGCTGCCCCGCCGCACCCGGCCTGGCGACGTTCCAACCCCACCCCCGCCTCTCTGTCCCGTCGCGGCAACCCCTTTTTCAACACTCTTATTCCACTGGAAGGCCTATT
>WSZX01000405.1 GCA_013139935.1 Ardenticatenales bacterium | reverse complement strand
CAGATGTGGCGGCTGGGCACCATTATCTCGTTGATCTGTTTCCTCATGGGGGTGAGCTGGCGTTTGTGGGGCGGTACCGTTCGCACCTTTGCGCTCGCCCTGGCCGTGGCTCTTGGGGCAATGGCCCTGATGCCGGTCAGGATGGACTTTTCTTTGCGGCTCTGGTTTCTGGCCAATCCTGTCCTGGTGGGGTTGGGCTATCTGACGGGCCGTAGCCCGGCCGTCAAATCCCGGTGGGTCATGATGGGATGGCTTCTCTCCTTTGTAGCGACGATCCTGCTGCTCAGCGGATTCAAGGGGAGTTCACTGCTGCCCAAAGTGGCGACCAACCTGTGGGGCGGGTTGGTGCTGACTTTCCTGCTCGCGTTGGTTGGCATCGTTGCCTCCTTCCCCATAGGTGTCCTGTTGGCCCTGGGGAGACGCAGTTCGCTGCCGGTGGTCAAAGCGATGTGCGTCCTGTTCATAGAGTTGGTTCGCGGTGTGCCGCTGGTGACCATCCTGTTCATGGCTTCGATTATCCTGCCTCTCTTTCTGCCGGATGGTCTGCGCATCGATCGGGTGCTGCGAGCGATGACGGGGATGACGCTCTTTGCGGCCGCCTACATGGCGGAGAACATCCGGGGCGGCCTGCAGGCGATTCCCAGAGGGCAGGAGGAAGCGGCCAAAGCCGTCGGTCTCAATGGCTTTCAGACGATGGCGCTCATCGTCATGCCGCAGGCGCTGCGAGCCGTGATCCCGACCATTGTGGGCCAGTTCATCGCCCTCTTTATGGATACGACGCTTGCAGTCATTGTGGGGCTGGTGGAGCTGCTTGCCATTGGCAAGACGGTGCTCCAGAGCAGACCTGAATGGTTGCTGCTGGATACCGAGGTCTACCTGTTTATCGCCGCCGTTTTCTGGGTCTTTACTTATTCCATGTCCTACGCCAGCCGCCAACTGGAAGCTGCGCTGGGCGTCGGTGAGCGGTAAGAGGGTGTTGAAAAAGGGGCTGCTGCGACGGGAGAGAGAGGCAAGGGTGGCGAAGGGGGCGCAAAGCGCCCCCTTCGCCACCCTTGCCAGCTTTCCTCACCTGCACTGCCCGCAGGCGCAAGTGTGTACAGCAGCGGAGGTGCAGAGGGGACGGTGCCTCGCTTGGCTTTCTACACCCTCCGGTAATCAACTGGACGTGGGTGCCAGATCCACCCACGGTTTGGGAGAGACGATATGACCGAAATGAACAACGATGACATTATCATTTGCCGCGACGTGCACAAATGGTTCGGTGACTTTCAGGCCCTGTGCGGGATCACCACGACAATTGCCAGGGGGGAGGTGGTGGTGATCTGCGGCCCGTCAGGGTCGGGCAAGTCCACCTTTATCCGTACGATCAACCGGCTCGAAGAGCACCAGAGGGGCGATATCATCGTGGATGGCATCGAGCTGACCAATGACATCCGCAACATCGCCGCCATCCGGCAGGAGATCGGGATGGTGTTCCAGCAGTTCAACCTTTTTCCCCACCTGACGGTGTTGAGCAACATCACCCTGGCGCCGATCTGGGTGCTCAAGTGGCCCAAAGCCAAGGCTGATAAGGCGGCGATGGAGTTGCTGGAGCGGGTGGGCATTCCGGAACAGGCGCTAAAGTACCCCGGCCAGCTCTCCGGCGGCCAGCAGCAGCGGGTGGCGATTGCGCGGGCGCTTGCCATGCAGCCCAAGATCATGCTATTTGATGAGCCGACCAGCGCGCTCGATCCGGAGATGATCAAAGAGGTACTTGACGTCATGGTCGAACTGGCTCAGTCTGGCATCACGATGATTGTGGTGACCCACGAGATGGGCTTTGCCCGCGAGGTAGCCGACCGCATCATCTTTTTCGACTTTGGCAAGATCGTGGAGCAGAATACTCCAGATCTCTTTTTTGAAGACCCTGAACACGACAGGACAAAGCTGTTCCTTTCACAGATTCTGTAGGCCTGGCGGGTTTCTGCTCCCGCCACAGACCGGTGCCGGGGCGAACCGGGGCCAGGGAGCGCAGAGCGTTTGTTGGCCAGTGCTCAAGATGGGGCGCCAATAGGGCGCCCCTTTTTGTTGCCTGCCGGCGTCTCTTGGTCTACAATCTGTTATCCACGAGTGACGGCAGGTAACACTTGTTAAGGAATTACTTTCCGTTTTGAATGGTGATTCGCGGGTAGAGCGGTCACAAAAGGACCAAGCTGTTTCTGAACAAGTACTTCGCACTTGTTAGGGAATTACTTTCCGTTTTGAATGGTGATTCACGGGTAGAGCGGTCACAAAAGGACCAAGTTGTTTCTGAACAAGTACTAGGGAGAAAGCATGACCAAGACGGTAGACGCTCGGGGACTGGCCTGTCCCCAGCCGGTGATTCTCACGCGCAAGGCGATGATCGACTCGTCCGATGTAACCGTCCTGGTAGCAAGTGCCATCTCACGGGACAACGTGCAGCGGATGGCGGAGCGGGCCGGCCGGCAGGTCACTGTCACCAAAGTGGAGGGAGAGTTCCATTTGCACATCGTTGATCAGAATGGCGGTTTGGTCAGCAGCGTGAGCGGCTCCCCGAAAGAGGAGAGCCAGACGGGCACCGACGGCCGGAGAGCCGGATCGCTCGTGCTGGTCGTCTCGGACAACAAGATGGGGCGCGGCGACGAGGAGCTGGGCGAGATCCTGGTGCGAGCGTTTTTCCACACGCTGGGTGAGGTCGAACCAAGCCCGGACACCATTATCTTGTTCAACGCGGGTGTCAGGCTGGCCGCGGAGGGCTCTCCTGTTCTGGATGACCTCCGGGCCTTGGCAGCGTCCGGAATCCACATCATGTTATGCGGTACCTGCCTCAAGTATTTCGATCTGATCGACCGGGTGGGAGTGGGCGTCGTTTCGAACATGTACGATATCGCCGAGAGTATGTTAGCGGCCGGCAGAATTGTGACCCTGTGAGTCAAGCCGGCCGGTGGAGAATAGCGAGATGAGTGCCAGCACTTGCGCGGTTCCTGAACGGGACCCGAACAGGCCACTGCGCTTGACTGCGTTGACCACGGCCGCCGGTTGAGCGGGCAAATGGGGCCCTGAGGCCCTGGCGCAGGTCATGCGCCCTTTGACGGAGTTTCTCTCCAAACACCCCGATCAGGGCGCCAACCTCCTGGTCGGGTTGGAGCACGCAGACGATGCGGCCGTATACCTGATTCGCGAGGAAACGGCTATCGTTCTGACCGTCGATTTCTTTACTCCGGTTGTGGATGACCCGTATGACTATGGCGCCATTGCGGCCGCCAATGCGATGAGCGACGTCTATGCTATGGGGGGAGAGGTTGTGCTGGCCCTGAATGTTTTTTGCTTCCCCCCCGATCTCCCGCTTGAGATCGCTCGTGAGATATTGCGGGGCGGGGCGGAAAAGGTGTTCGAGGCGGGCGGTGTGATCGCCGGTGGCCATACGGTGGAGGATCGCGAGCCAAAATACGGGCTGGCGGTGATGGGACTCGTTCATCCCGACAGGATCGCCGCCAAGGGCGGAGCGCGGCCGGGCGATGCTCTGGTGCTGACCAAGCCGCTGGGGGTGGGGATTGTCACGACTGCGCTAAAGTCGGACGCAGCTGACTTGCGCAGCATTGATGAGGCGGTCGCCTCGATGGCGCGGCTGAACCGGGATGCTGCCCGGGCCGTCAGTGGCGGGGCTTTTCAC
>WSZX01000318.1 GCA_013139935.1 Ardenticatenales bacterium | reverse complement strand
CCCGCCGAGGATCAGCCTTGCGCCTGCACCGCGCAGGGTTTGCTGGACCAGGCGCCGAACAACGTATACGGCTATGGGGTCGCCGACGCGTTGGCGGCCGTGCGAGCGGCTCTGAAGCTGAGCGAGTAGACGAGAGTCCGGACAGGCTGATCGGCCGCGCCGGCGTTGACAATCACGAGAGGGAAACAGGAAGAAGAACGAACGCGAGGTAGCTATGGTTGTGATGCGACGGATCATTGGCGGTGTGATCATCCTGGTGGGGCTGGCGGGACTGGCGGCCGGCGCCTATGGCGTCGTCTGGGTCCAGGGAGCGGCCGAGACGACCGAGAAAGAGATCACCAGCGGAATGGATTTCGGCCTCGAAGCGTTGGAGACCATCTCCGACACACTGCAAGTCCTGATCCTGACGGTGGACGATACGGCGCAGGTACTCGAATCGGCCGTCGAGAGCAGCGAGGCCACCGTCGAGACCCTGTACGCGATCCGGCCGGCGGTGGAAGAGCTGAGCAACATCATTGCCCTGGGTCTGCCCGACAGCATTGAGGCGGTCCAGGCGGCCATGCCGGCGGTCGAGCAGGCCAGCAGCGCCATTGACGCGACGCTGCGCACCCTGGCTGCCTTTGAGTGGTCCGCTACCATCCCCATTATCGACTATGAGATGGGATTCGGTCTGGGAGTCGAATACGACCCGACCACCCCATTGGACGCGTCAGTGGCGCAGGTGAGCGCAGCGCTGGCAGAGCTTCCCGGCCACCTGACCGGGATCGAGGAAGATCTGGAGACGACGCACGACAGCCTGGGACAAACAGCCGCCAGTATAGAAAACGCGGCCGAGAGTCTGGCAACGGTCAGCCTGGGCCTGCAGGCCACCTCGGCGAGCCTAGCGGAGTATAATGTTCTGATCGACCGGGCTAAAGACCGGCTGCGCCAGATGCGGTGGAACGTCCGCGACAACATCCGGCTCGCCCGGATCGCACTCAGCCTGGCGCTGGGCTGGTTCGCCCTCTCCCAACTCGCCCCCCTCTACCTGGGCGGCACCTTGCTGTTGTCGCCGCGACGCGAGCAACTCGACCAGAAAGGGATAGAGGAGGGTCCGTAGCCCCTTTCTCAACACCCGCACCGGGCGCCGAAAACCGCCAAGGTATCGTTCCCGTCTGCCAGGACGGACCGCCGATATTACGATCCGCAGTCCCGGCCGGCGGCCGGCGGGAAACCAGACTCGTCGGCCGGCCAGTGGGAGGCGTACCACACCAGGTACTCGACCAGGTGCACGCGCCAGTAGGCATCCTCGTGCGCGCCGATGTTGAGTCGCCAGACGTGGGGGATGCCCGCCTCTTCCATCGCTGCGTGCAGATCAAACACGCCCTGCGAGAGGTAATCCTGATCCCCGATATCCAGGTAGATGGGCAACCCGATCAGGCGGGGATCAAGTCCGGTGCTCAGCGGGTTGAAGGCGAGACCGGCGTTATCCTCATAGATGGCGGCGCTGTGGCCTCCCACGGCCGCGAACAGATCCGGATGGCGAAAAGCGATCTCCAGCGACCAATATCCTCCGCGCGACAGCCCTCCAATGGCGCGGCCGGCCGGCCGGGGCCAGGCGCAGTACCGATCCTCAATAAAGGGGATCAGCTCGTGCAAGACCACCCCTTCGAACGACCAATCTCCGCCTGAGGTGTTGTTGGCGATCTCGCCGCCAAAGGGCATCACGATCAGAAACGGGGGGAGGGTCCCCGACCGTATCCCGGCGTCGGCCGCCTCGTCCGCTCCCAGCTCGTCCCAGAGACTGTCGGTGTGAATGTTGCCGTGAAAGAGATAGAGGGTGGGATAGAGCCGACCGCTCGTTGCATAGCACGGCGGCAAATAGATGCGGTACAGCTGGTCCATCCCCAGGATCGCGCTGGGAAAGGTACCTGTCACCATCCGGCCGGCCGGCTCGGCGCAGGGGGTGGCGGAGGGCGTCAGAGAGGGCACCAGAGTCGCGGTTGCGGTGCTGGTCGGCGAGGGCGCTGCTGTGGCCGTGGCGGAAGGCGTCCAGATCGGGCTCGCGCTGGGGGCTGAGGTCGTGCCCGGCGGCGGGTTGGCAACCGGTGTGTGGGCGCCCGCCTGAGTTGGGCTGCTTGGCGTTAGAGCAGGGATCGAACTGTCTGCCGCGCGTTCCCCCCGTGTGCACCCGGCTGTCAGCAGCACCAGGGCAACAATCGCAAGCCAGAGCGAGGGGCGACTGCCTGGCGCCCGATCCCTCATCGCCCGGCCGCTTCCGCCATCAACTGAGCGTATGCTCCTCGCCACAGCTTTGGGTCGCGGGTAAGCCTCTTGATCCGAATGGAGGCAAAGTGGGGAAAGAGGTCCATCGCCAGCCGGGGAAGCAGGTCCCAGGCATCGTGGCGGATCACGTCTTCCACGTCTGCGGCCGCTTGAGCCGCCCACTCCCATTCCAGGCGAAAGCGGTCCGCCTTGACCCAATAGTCCCGTTTCTCCCACGCCTCGGTGGTGGCGTCGATTCCGCCGTCAATGTCGCGAAAGATGAACACCATGGCGGCCGCCATATCCCTGGCCTCGTCGTCCACCGTGCCCTTTTCTGCCAGGCGGCGCAGTATCTCTGCCAAAGTCCGCATGTGCTGGTTGCGCGCCTTGCCCGGCGAATTCGGATTGATTATTCTGCTCACGGCGGGAATTCTAACCGATCCTCGGAGGCAAGGCAAGGGCCGGTCCTGGGATTGCGACGTGAGTTCCGGCGTATGCGACCGCTACCATCCCTCGTGCGGAAAGCCTGCTTCGGCCGGGTGCCAACTGGCTCAAGCCCGATCTCGCACTTTAAAGAAACAGCTTCCCGCTTTGAAGGCGGAATCAGGTGCACTCTGCGCCCGCAAACGGCCAGGTCGTTTTTTATCAAGTACTTGTGGCCCCGCTCGACCGGTGCTAGAATGCGTACCTCGCATCCGCGCACAGAGCCACGAGGACCATGATGATGCAGAGAAGAGTCCTATACGAAAC
>WSZX01000327.1 GCA_013139935.1 Ardenticatenales bacterium | reverse complement strand
ACATTGCCAATCCGGTCAATCCGAACATCAGTAACCCCCACCCTGAGGAGTTCATCCACCAACAATTGTGCGACCTTTCCCTCCTGGGTTGAGAGGCTTGGAGTGCGCACCAGCTTGCTGAGAAAGGCATTTAGGCTGGATTGTTCGCGTGGGGTCAGCCTGAACATCGATGTCTCCGTCAATACGCGCCTTTGCCAAAGAAGAACAGGGGGATGGTTCGCAAGATGATGCGCACATCCAACCCGAGGCTCCAGTTCTCCGTGTAATAGATATCCAGCAAACACATCTCGTCAAAGGTCAGGTCGCTCCTCCCGCTTACCTGCCACAGTCCCGTCATGCCCGGTTTGACTCTCAGCCGTTCCCGCTGCCAGGTCTTGTATTCGGCCACCTCTGAAGCCAGTGGAGGCCGGGGGCCAGCCAGACTCATGTGGCCCTGCAGGACATTCACCAACTGAGGGAGTTCATCCAGGCTCGTTCTGCGAATGAATCGGCCGACGCGGGTAGATCGTGGGTCTTTCTTGATCTTGAACAGCGGCCCATCGCCTTGGTTCAAGTCCATCAAGGCGGACTTTTCTTCGTCGGCGCCGACCCGCATAGAGCGGAACTTGAGGACCGCGAATGGCCGTCCGCCTTCTCCCAGTCGCTCCTGTCTGAATAGGATTGGCCCCTTGCTGTCCAGCCGGATGGCTGCCGCTACGACTGCCATCAAGGGTGAAAAAAGCAGCAGTGCAAGGGTGGCGCCGACGATATCCATGGCACGCTTCAGCAGGCGCGGTCCTCGGCCCAGTGTGGTTTCCCGTATCCCCAACAGCGGAATCCCGCCCAGGTCATCCATGTCCACTTGGTTGAGGCTGAGGTGGTAGAAATCGGGCACGACACGGGCGCGCACACCGGCATGCCGGCAGGCAGCCACGATGCGCTGGATTCTTCGATGATGAGTCGATGGTAGGGTGATAATTACTTCGGTGACCGCATGCTCGGCCAGCACCGCCATCAGGTCGTCCAGTTCACCGAGTCGGCGAAAACGGCCGATCGCTGCTTCCCCCTTGGCCGGGTCCGGCTCAACAAAGCCTACCACCTGGTAACCCAGGTCGGGCCGGGCAACAAGCGTGCGCATCACTGCTCTCCCGACCTCCCCAGCGCCCACAATCAGCGTGCGATCCACCCCTATCCCGCGCCGGCGCAACCGGCTCTCAACTGTCCGCTTGAGAAGACGGCTAAGGCTGAGAAGGAGAACGGTGAGAACGCTGACGTACAGAAAGAGCAAACGGGAAAAAGCAAGGGGGCGGATCCCAAATATCACCACCAGTACCACGGCCATCCCGGTGGTGGTGCCGTTGACGATAGTATAAACCTCGTCCAGCCAACTCGTGCCGCGGCGCAGCTTCCACGCACCATCCAGCCAGAGGGTAAAGCTGAGTACAACGGTGTAGCCAACCTGTAACATTACATAGGCCGAGTAGCGTACAAAATCAGCCGGGTCCACTTCGCGGAATAGCTTCAACTCGTATCGAAGGTAATAACTCGCCGCGAAAGCGGCGTTGATGAGTAGGATGTCAGTGATAATCACTGTCCACTGAGTGACCCGTACCTGCTTGCGAGAACCGTAGGCTTTGCTGGTCATCGGCCTCCACTCAGCGCCAAAGCCTGCCGGTAGGCGTTCACGGTGGCGGTCGCAGTTCGTTTCCACGTGAAACTGGCTGCCTGGAGCCTACCCCTGTCCCGCAACTCTTCCCGAAGGGAACCATCCGTCAGGGCGAGGTGAAGCGCGTCTGCCAGGGCGCCAGTGTCCTGCGGATCCACCAGCAGGGCGGCAGGCTCTCCCGCCTGGCCGACCGCCTCAGGCATGGAAGAGACATTGGATGTCACGACCGGGGTCTGGCAGGCCATCGCTTCGACGACCGGCAATCCAAAACCCTCGTACAGGGATGGATAGGCGAGAACGGTAGCTGCGTTGTACCAGTAGGGCAACTCGGCCTCTGCCACATAGCCAGGCATGATGACATCGCCCTGCAGGTTCAGTTTCTGAATCTCGGCTGCGATCTCGCCATAGAGCCATCCTTTGTCGCCAGCCAGCACAAGTTTTGCCGATGTCCCGTTGCCCCGCAAGCGACCGTATGCCTGGATCAACCGTGGCAGGTTCTTGCGTGGCTGCAGCGTACCCAGATGAAGGATAAACCGTTCAGGCAAACCTCGCCGGGCTCGGAAGGCAGCCACCTTGTCGGCCGGCAGCGGCTGGAATTGTTCTCCCACACCGGGACAAGCCACCGATATTCTATCAGCGGAGAGGCCCCACTGCTTGACTAGATCCCTACGAGTGCTATCAGAGATGGCAATGACTCGCCGGGCGCGGCGACAGGAGAGGCGGGCAAAGAGGCGCAGATAGGCTCGCTGGCCGGTCGGAAACGTAGCCGGAAAATGGATAAAGCTCAGATCATAGATGGTGATTATTGTGGGCCATGGGAAAGCCAGCGGAGTGACAAAAGCCATGCTATGCAGCAAGTGGAGCCGGGGTTCGAGACCCGCCAGCTTTCCCCGCAGATACAGGATCGGGAGAGCGAGTTGCTCCCACAGGATGCGGATCGCGGGGCGACCCGTTGGCCATGTTGAGCGCATCACAGTCAACGAACGGTCGCTTTCCAACTGCCCTTCGCCAAGAAAGACAGTGAAGCGGAGATCCGAGGCTCCTTCCGCGGCCGGCAGGTGGCGCAGCAGGTTAGAGATGTACCCGTGTATCCCTGTGCTGCGGTAGCCAGCTTGCCGAGACAGCAGGTGGGCATTGATGCCCACTTGCCACAGTGGCTCGATGCTCATAGAGAGAATTATACCAAGCCTTGCACAGGTGGCGAACTTGGGATATAAAGCGATTCGCGCTGCTAGCGCAACAGGACTTGGTGACATCCTACCTGGGTGGCAGAACGCGTGCGATATTGGTGACAGGCGTGATCGATTCCGAATTCGTTGTCAAAGGACTGCGCAGATCCATCTACGATCATGAACCGCTGCGATTGACGTTGAGCCGGCAACTGGACCTGCCGGAGATCGAGAGCGTGACAGTGGACCGGGAAGCAGTCGACGCCCGTCGCAGGTCGAGCGTGGTGTATGTGTACAATCTGCGCTTTCGTGTCTCTCACGCTTCGGCGCGCCTGCAGAGATTGCTCGCTGAAGGAGAGGTTCTCCTCCACCAACCCAAAACGCTTTCCGAACCTGAGCGACGCCTGAGCCTGCCGGAGCGGCCGGTGATCATCGGGTTTGGCCCGGCCGGGATGTTTGCTGGGCTTGCTCTGGCCCGACTCGGCTACCGGCCGGTCATCTACGACCGGGGCGAGCCGATCGAGGATCGAGTCAGGACCGTTGGCGAGCTGTGGCGAGAGGGCAAGCTTGATCCGGACTCGAACCTGCAGTTCGGCGAGGGAGGGGCCGGCACGTTCTCCGACGGCAAGCTGACTGCCGGCAAGCGCGACCCGTTGAACGAGAGCATCCTGCGGACATTCGTGGAGGCCGGGGCCCCGAAGCAGATTTTGTACCAGGGCAAACCGCACATTGGAAGCGACCGGCTGCGGCCGGTGGTGCAGAACTTGCGGCGGCAGATTGAAGGCATGGGCGGCGAGGTGCACTTTGGGCACACCTTCTCCGATCTGCGACTCGACCACGGTACGGTGAAGGGAATAATCGCAAACGGCCGGAGTGTTTCTTCCCCCTGTGTCATCCTGGCAATGGGGCACAGTGCACGGGATACCGTGGAGATGCTCCACCGGCGCGGCGTAGG
>WSZX01000346.1 GCA_013139935.1 Ardenticatenales bacterium | reverse complement strand
TGGTTCTTCCGCTTGATTTTGGCTGCTATGTGTCAGCACGTCGTCGCCTGGTCGACTCACGCTGCCCACCGGCTGCACTAAGCCCCGGCAGCGATTCCACAATTTGTGAGGCCTATCACTATCGAGCAACTTTTCGCTGCGATTGTTGCCCCCTGTTTTGTTAAGAAGGTATCGGATAACTTGACATTATGTAAACTTAACAACTGAATCGGCTTGACAGATTGGGCAAAAAGCCCCCATTGCTGTATATTTCCTGCATATCACATCAGTCGAAGGGAGGCAGCGATGGGAGCCATCATTCAAGGTGCTGGGACATCGGAATTGCGGTGGGACGCGCAACGGCTGGTGATTTGCCTGCCCCGCCAGGTCTTCGGCGCAATGTGGGACACGTTGGTGGCACGGCTGACAGAGGTGTGGCGGTCTCGCGCCTTCATTGCCTGGACACGACCAGCGATGACTGTAGGCGGTAGTGGCCCGGATGCGCCGCGTTGGAAAGTGCACTCGCTGGATGTGTTGAGTGGGTTGCTGTTCCTGCTGAAGGTACCAGCCAATCACGAATTGGCGCGGCTGTGGGCGGTGATTGACTGGTCGGCCATCAACGGTCTGTGCGCCCCGCTGTACAACAATGCGCACGGGGGACCGCATGCCTGGGCGCCGGCCCAGATGATCGCGCTGTTGGCACTGATGTTCCTGTACAGAGTGCCCCACGAGACGACCCTCCTGTGCCGCGTGCAGGAGAACATCGTCTGGTGCTGGTTCTGTGGCTTCGCTCTGTTTGGCCCGTGGCCGGATCACAGCACGCTGTACACCTTTCGCAAGCGCGTGGGGGTCGAGTTGCTTGAGCAAGTGCTGACCCTGGCAGTGTGTGCCTGCATCGAAGCCGGACTGGTGGCGAACGATTTGGCGCACTTTGACCTGACCGCCGTGGTTGCCAGCGGGCATCGTTGGAGTCCCTACGAGCGAGCGGTCGTGTTGAGCAAAGCCCTGATCCGCTACCTGGAACTGGTGTGGGCCGACCAGATGCCCCAAAAGCCCTTCCCAGAGGCACTGCGCATCCTGGCAGCCGAGGTCGCGCTGGAGACCTTGCCGCACAAAGCGCTGAATGACGTTGCCCCCGAGCGAGTGGCACAGAGCGTCGCCGACTGGGATGGTCAGGCAGACCCGGCGCAGACGGCATGGCAAACCACACTCGAAGAGACAGTTCAGGAGCAGTTGCCCGCCGAAGACGCACCTCCCTTGCAGAGCGCAACCATCGAGCAGACCAAACCTTGGCTGTCGCGAGTCGCCAAACGCATCATGGAGCAATTGCCCCACACCCGTGGCGACCAGGACGCGCGCGTGGGCCGCACTACCAGCTACACCTGGTTCTGCGGTTATCTGCTGGGCTTCGTCGTCGACGGGCTGCACCACATCATCACCGCTGTAGCGTGGGGGGCAGGCAACATCAAGCAAGCTCTGCTGTTCCGTCCCGCGATGGAGCAACATTGCCAGCGTGTACCAGGTAAGCCCAAGGGGGCAGCCATCGACAGTGCCTTCGATCACCCGGAAGTGCACGCTTACCTCGACCAGGAAAGCATCGAGGGGCACGTCACCAGTCGTAACCACGCCAAGCCACGCGACGGAGGGTTTGGCACCGACTGCCTGGTGTGGCATCCCACGAAGTGGGAGGTTTATTGTCCTCACGAAACACCCTTGCAATCGCAAGACAACGGGCGTTCGGGGCGTCAATCTTTCGTGGGAACAGGCTGCGAGCAGTGCGAGTTGTATGCCCGGTGTTATCCCAGTGGCGGGGGAGAACCCAAGAAGTTCACCCTCGACCCGGCGCATCACCGGCGTTGGCAACAGAACCGGGAGCACTGCCGGACGGACGCATACAAAGCTGCTCAGAAGGCCCGCTTCGTGGAAGAAGGGCGGTTCGGTTTGGCGAAGATGAACCACGGGGCGGACAAAGCACTCTATCGCAGCGATGAAATGAACCACATTGCAGGACTGATGATCGCCACCGTGATGAATTGGCGCATCCTGGCTCGTCACCGTTTGCTGCCTCTCAATCTGGGTGCTTGAGCATCCGGTATATCCGCCAAACTCCATTCTCGCCCGCGAACGGGAGCGGGAGTGGCTGGCGTGACAATTGTGACACCGACGAAGGAGGTTCGTATCCATCATAGTTCTCTGGCAGATTGCAAAGAGCGGTAGGTAGATTATGACAAGGTGGTTTTGCCTCAGGTACATACATTTCTGATATTATGTTAAGTAAGACGCTGTAGGAATGAGAGAGATGGAGTTATCCGATACCTTCTTAAGTATTTACCGTCCAGAAGATGTAACAATTCCTGCACCTCATACATCTACCATCGGGCTGGTACACAAAAATGACGCTATCTCTTTACCGATCCCTCTCAGCTATACACTTAACTCTCACTTTGTTAACCAGACGTGCCCTGGACCAGATGACTTATTTCCAGAGCAAGAACTGATCACGACACCTGAAGATGCTAGTCCTCCGCAGCGTCCAATAGCCCGACCTATAACTTTGTACACCGTTTTGGCGTTGGTGATTGTTTTGGGTGCCAGTCTGGTCGCAATTGGCGCAAGAATCACCGTTAACAGAACATAAAGAATGTATTCAGGGTAACGAGTTTGGTATTCGCGCAAGTTGGTAAGGCTCG
>WSZX01000303.1 GCA_013139935.1 Ardenticatenales bacterium | reverse complement strand
GCTTCCTCCACGGCGGCCGCCACCCAGTCGCGGCCAAGGTTGAAACTCCACCCACATCGTTGACATCGCACTTGCATGGTCTTTTCCTTTCAGGGTTCCCTCTTCACCGGGTGCCACACGAATCCTGTCACCAGCACGCCCCCTCGACGGGAGATTCATCATGCGGTCATGGAAAACGGGCCTGGCGCCCGTGGAGAGAGTCTCCGCCCTGCTGCGCCGAACTACAGTGTGTACGGCGTCTTGTCTGTTATCGACACCCTCTGGGCTTCTTGACAAAGAGTTTATTTGTGACTAGAATGTCGTGGCGCAGCGCCGATGCCGCACCGTGCACTCATCATAACATCGACCGCGATAGAGGTCAAGGAATTGAGAGTTGGCGAGGCCACCGCTGTTGCGCAATCAGTCATCTAGCTGAGATACTCGTTTAGACTAGGAGGAAGCAAATGACGTATGTGATTGTTTCACTTTGCCAACGGGACGCCTTATGTGTGGAGGTATGCCCGGTCGAATGCATTGTGGAAGGAAACCCGGAGGATGAGTGGCCAACCTACATGATTGACCCTGACAACTGCATAGATTGCGGAGCCTGTGTGGCCGAATGCCCGGTTGACGCCATCTTCCCCGACGATGAAGTCCCAGAAGAGTTCACCGCCGCCATTGAGTTGAACGCGCGCTTTTACAGCGAGGGACCCGGGTACGACGCAGCCTGATGGCTCGTCGCCCTGCAAAGTTCCTCCCAAGATTCGCGCAGACCAGGAAGACCAATCCTACCATTATCAAGCAACCATTCAAGAGTGATCTGGTCAGATCACTCTTTTTTTGTTTGGTTGCTTTCAAGGATCCTCCTCGCAGCGCAACTCTCACATAGATCAGGTGTTGTTCTTGTTGTGAATGCACTGGCAACAGAGGTTGAAGGAATCGACTTCCCTGCAGCAAGCTGCAGGGTATCAGATCGAAAAGGAAGAGAATGAACTACTTGTGGTACGTGGCGGGGGCTGCGCTGATCGGGTATGTGATGGGCTCGCTGCCAATCGGATACGTGTTGGTGTATCTATTCAAGGGGGAGGATCTACGCCGTAACGGAAGCGGCCGGACTGGAGGCTCAAACGCCATGCGCGCCGCGGGGGTGTGGGTCGGAGCACTCACGGGCATCGGAGACATGGCCAAAGGGGCCGGTGCGATCTGGATCGTGGGGGCACTGGTAGCCGATCCGGCCGTGCTGCCCTGGGCCCAGGTATTCGCCGGAGCGCTGACCGTGGTGGGACACAACTGGTCCGTCTTTCTGGGCTGGAAGGGTGGAGCGGGGACGGGGCCGAACCTGGGCGTCACAGCCGCGTTCAGTCCGCCCCTCGCAATCGTGCTCATCGCCGTTGGCATCGCCACCATGCTTCTCACTGGCTACGCCTCTATGATATCCTTGGTCATTGCAGTTGCCATTCCAGTGGGGTTGGCGATTGTGGCCGCGTCTGGCGCAGGTTCCTGGATTCATCCCCTGTACGGCTTGATAACGGCCGCCGCGGTCTTTTGCGCACTACGCCCCAACATCGAACGGCTAAAGGCAGGGACTGAACGCATGATTGGGCCAAGGGCCAAGGCCCGCCGCCGATGCGAACCGTCCAACCAACCCTAGAACCCGCCGATACTCAAGACCAGAAACCCACCTGAGAACTACTCTGCACTGACAAACAGAAAGACCTGGAACATCAAGCCAGCGCCGGCAGGCGTCCCTGACCCTCCCACACGGTCTGAATATCCCACGCCGCCGCGGGCTCTAGCGCTCCTCGATCTCATCTTGCTGCGCTGCCGTCAACAGCCAGTCCAGCGCATTCAGCAGGATGGGCGCAGTGATCTGGGAGACAACCCCCCACAGATGCGGCTTTTCGCCAAGATCGTAAATTCTTCTCAAGCCGCCGGGAAGAAGATTTCCGGCCTCCTCTCTGTTCCATAGAAAGACGGATGGTCGCGGTGCCAGTTTTCTGATCTGGCGCGTCAGCATCAGACGGGCTGGATTCTCCTGGGAAAAGAGGTTCAGAGCGGCAAGCCCTTCCTGGGCCGGACCGGTGGCAATAACGCCGTCGATGGACTGAACCCCGATTGCCATGGCCAACCCGGGTCCGGCCGCAAACGCACGAGCAATGAGATAGAGCGGGCGACCAATCTGTGCTGTCAGTTCGGTCCCATCATCCCACAGTGTCTCCAACGTCAGCGGGGCGGCCATGAGCAGGTAGCGCATCAGATTGCCGCCATAGACCGTATAGCCCCCTTGGGCAATAGCGCGGCACAGCGCATCGTCATTCCGTCCAAAGCCTGTGTAGTCAGAAAAGTAGAGTACACGGGTTTCACCTTCTTTGTCGGGGTCATAACGATAGAGTTCGGCCATCACGCCGGAGCGGAGCGGCAGAACAGCGAGCCGATCTGCCTCTCAGAGATCGGGGAAACCCAGTTGCCGTATGTCCACCTGAGAGCCAAAGCGCTCTTTGGCCCACTCGCGGGCAGAACCGATGTCGATCTCAAACCCCTCGTCGCTGGGCACCCCATCGCTCTCGCCACTACCCCGCAGATCAAAGACTAGATTGACCGAGCGCGAGCCGGTACCAGCAACTGCAGCCTCACGCCGAGCGGCCGGCAGCAGGCTGCTTCTGGTGAGGGGATACTTGGGTACCCAGAGCTGCACCAGGCGTATCTCCTGGTCGGTCAACCCTGCCGGGCGCACCAGGGTCGCTTCCAACGCCAACTCGTCGTCGGTCAGGATCCCGAAACTCTCTTCTGTGGTGGCCGATCTATCCCACATCGATTATCTCGGCCGCGTGAACAAGGAGACAGGATTCACGCGGCAATAGCCAGCTCCTCACGCCCCCCGAGCGCCACCGCGCCATCTGCAGCGGTCCGGAAACCCAATCCGGCCGCATCTGACGACACCGCAGGCGCCACCGGATCTCACTCCCCTCCGTGGTCAGTTGCCGGTGCTCGGCCGTACAACTCTGTGATCCGAGCCAAACGGTGGGCGATCTCATCGGTCAACATCTCCGATGAGTACCTCCACTGCCAATTGCCGCTGGGCCTACTGGGGTAGTTCATCCGCCCTTCGTTCCCGAGCGTCATCAGATCTTGCATGGTGGCGATGGCGGTGTCTGCTACGGAGGCATAGGCGAGGCGAATCAAGCCCCAGGCGATATCATGCCCATCTCGGGAAAGATAGCGACGGACGTGGTCCCGCTCTTCCTCGCTGGCATTGAGGTACCAACCGATCGCGGTCTCGTTGTCATGAGTGCCCACATAGACAACGCAGTTGCTGGAAAAACGAAAAGGAAGGAAATCGCTGTTTTGCTCGCCGCCAAAGGCGAACTGAAGGATCTTCATCCCGGGAAAATCGAACTGATCGCGCAGCTCAACCACCGCCGGAGTGATGACCCCCAAGTCCTCGGCAATGATGGGCAGATCCCCCAGCGCCTCGTGCATGGCCTCGAAAAAGACACTCCCGGGCCCTTTGACCCATCGGCCGACGACAGCCGTCTCCTCCTCGGCCGGGATTTCCCAGTAGGCCTCAAAGCCACGAAAATGATCAATCCGCACCATGTCCACCTGTGTAAAGACCATCTGCAGGCGCTTGATCCACCAGGCATATCCATCCCTCGCCATCTGGTCCCATCGGTAGAGCGGGTTGCCCCATCGTTGGCCGGTCTCGCTGAAATAGTCAGGCGGAACCCCAGCAATCACTGACGGCGAACCATCGTTCTTCAGGTAGAACAGGTCCTGATTCGCCCACACGTCGGCGCTGTCAAATGCGACGAATATCGGGACATCACCGATGATGCGAATGCCACGTTCGTTGGCATATGATCTGAGTTCGAGCCACTGCCCAAAAAAGAGAAACTGCTGAAACTGGTGGAATTCAACCTGTGTCGCCATACTGCGTGACCAACGCTCCATGGCGGCCGGCCGGCGAAGGGCGATCTCTTTCGGCCAGGTATTCCACATTCCACCTCGGTGGCCCATGTGGTGCACCTTGAGCGCCATGAAGAGAGCATAATCATCCAGCCAGCTTCCGTTCTCATGGCAGAACCGGTGGAACGCGTCCCGCTGTTCCCGAGTCCCTCGGGATTCGAAATGCGAATAGGCCGATGAGAGCAGGTTCCTCTTGTACTCGATTACCGGGCCAAAATCCACCCGGTGCGCTGTCAAGTCAGGGACGTCGGCAAGAGCTTCGGCCGGAAGGTATCCGTCCCGCTCCAATCGATCGGGGCTGATCAGTAAGGGGTTGCCCGCAAAGGCGGAAAAGCCCTGATACGGTGAATCACCATAGCCCGTCGGGCCAAGCGGCAGGATTTGCCAATGGCTCTGCTTGCTCTGGGTCAGGAAATCGACGAAATGATACGCAGTGTCGCCCAGGTCCCCAATGCCATAACGACCGGGAAACGACGTAGGATGGACCAACACCCCGCCAGACCGCGGAAAACGCATCGCAACTCTCCTAGACAATCCTGCGAGCCAGACCCGATCGATGGTGAGCTATCCATCCAAACCAGGCGCTCGCCTCGATTCTGGAACCGCCCGACACTGGAAACCGGGGGAGCCGGATGTGTGCCGACTGCGCGTACATGTACTTGTTCAGAAACAACTCGGCCTTGTGCGGATGCGCAGTGCACCTGATTCCGTATTCAAAGCGGAAAGTTATTTCTTTTCAAGTACATGGGGCGGGTGGGATTCGAACCCACACGTCCGTGAGGACAGAAGATTTTAAGTCTCCGGCGTCTGCCATTTCGCCACCGCCCCCTTCGGTATTCTACCATAATCCGTCTTGCGGACAATCCTTACCACTGGGCTTCGGACATGAGTTCGGACACAACCTGTTTTCGCGACCGTGTCAAGGGATTGGTGGGTGTGTGCAGGGCGCGAAGCGCCCTGCACACACCCACCGCTTGCCCTTTTTAGGGCGGCCAGCAGGCGGAGAACGATGATTGTCCGAACTCTTGTCCGAACATCAGTTACCAGTGTCCCGCCAGACTGCCACCTGTGCCACAGATACTCATATTGCCCGATTCCGTGTTCAAACCCCGGTCACCAAAAGATCTCCATCGGCAAGGGCGTAAACGTCAGGACAAAGATCAGCAGAGAGGCCACAGCCACCAGTTTTCGCTTGCCATCCAGCGGAGTGGCGTCGTCCAGCGGCTGCGCCCGCATCCGGCCGAAAAGGAGGAGCAACACAGACCACAGCCACCACCCGTCCCACAGAAAACCCAGCCCTATCAGGGTGGCCAAGGCGGGAAGGTAGAAACGACGCGCCTTATTGCCCAGCAATGCAAAGGCCACATGTCCTCCATCTAGGGTCCCGACCGGCAGCAGGTTGAGGCTCGTCACCAAGATCCCCACCCATCCAGCAAAAGCCAGCGGGTGTAGCATCACATCTACCCCGTTGCTGGGCAGCACTTGGCCTTTGACAAGCAGCTTTGCCCCCAAATACAAAAGCGAGTTGCCCTCCATCAAGCACGGATTTTCGGCCGTGCAATGAGCCAGGGAATCCACCGGGGATAGCGCCAGTCCAACCAGCAGGATCGGCACCGCCACAATGAGGCCCGCCAGCGGCCCGGCCGCGCCAATGTCCAGCAAGGCTTTTCGGTCACGGATCGGCGACTTTATGCTGATGACGGCGCCGAATGTACCCAGCAAGCTGAACGGCATGGGAATGAAATAGGGCAGCGTCGCCGCAACGCCATGATACTGGGCCGCAAAGTAGTGGCCGAACTCATGCGTGAGGAGAATGCACAACAAACCGGCCGCAAATGGCCAGCCGCTCCATATGTCCGCCAGGAAATTCCCCGTATCCTGCTGAACCCCGGCCATGAGGACAGTAAGGACCGTAGCCAGAAAGAGGACGATATTCAGCCAGGGCCGGCCGACTGGCACCTCCGCGCGGTCCGTGGCCGGCAAGGCCAGCAGTACGTCCTGATCACCCACCCTGCGGATGACAGGAATGAGATGGTAGGGTTCGAACCGCGGGTTTAGCTTGGCATACGCCTCACTGACCGGGATCATCAGCCGGCCGCGGAACCGAACGGCCCCGGGTTGTGGAAAATCGGACGTTGAATCGTCCACAGCAAAGACATCGCTTATGATGTCGAATATCTGTTGAACCAGGTTAACGCTGTTCCCTAGTGATTCTGGCATATCCTGCCCACAGAAAAGGCGGGAGTGGATGGGAGTCGAACCCACCGTGGCTTGCTCTGCGCAACCCACCACCGGTTTTGAAGACCGGGCGCACCACCGGGCACGAACCACTCCCGCGTAGATGGCTCACGCGAGACCAAGATGCTGGACAACGCACCCATTATACTAGATCGAATTCAAGTAGCAACTGGCTGCAGACCGCCGTCGGTTCCATTTTACCAGCTTTTTACACTTTCGTGTGGCCCAGATAACACTCAGATGCAATCATTGGGCTAGATCATCTGGCGAAAAGAATCATGCTATACAAGGAGGGCGGAGAAATGAAAACTACCAGAATCAGCCAACGCTGGATGCATCTGGGGCTCGCACTGTGTGGAGCACTGATGCTCACGATTTCGCTGGTCGTGGCGGCGGGCGCCAGCAGCGCCGAGGAAATGACAGGGTCGCCCAGCCTGACGGCCGGTTATCTCACCGGAACCGTGACCGATCCTGACGGGCAACCGCCACCGGCGGGAACTCACATCAAGCTCCGGCAGCCCGACGGAACTCTGGCCGGCCAGGCAACAGTGGCGCCGGACACAGGAGCCTTTACCCTCGGTCCGGCCCCCAACGGCAACTACGTGTTGCGCGCCGTGCCGCCCGATGCATCCCCTCTGACCCCTTCGTTCCTCCAGGTCGTCCACCTTACCGGTGCAGCAATCAACGTCGGTACCCTCGCACTCACCTACCCTTGCCTTTCCGGGACGGTCGTCGGCCCGAACGGTGTCACCCCGGCCGCGGCCTGGGTCGGCATCTATCGGACCGACGGCCAATTGATGGAGGGGGATTGGGCGCCGGATGGCCAGTACCAGATGGGCGGGGTGATCACGGGAACCTACGTGCTCAAAGCCAGGCCCACCGGAAATGAGCCCTACTGGTGGTCGAACCGGGTCATCCAAACCATCACTCCCACTCTCCCCCAAATCACCGACCTGCAATTGCAGATAGCCAACGTCTTTGGGGCCGTCGAAAGCCCCGGCGGCAACCCAATCCAATCCGCTGTGGCCCACGTCTACCGACTGGATGCACCCGGCCACGCCCGGGACGAGAGCAACGCCGGCGGCTACTTTTCAGTTGGCGGTCTGGTCACCGGCACCTATGCGCTACGGGTCGAACCCCCGTACTGGCGCAGCGACCTACTCCCCACCGACCCAATCATCTTTGGCGTTCCCCCTTTGCAGACAAACGTAGGCCTGCTTCGGTTCCGCTCATCGCCCAAGGTTGTGGAGGGAGCTGTGCACACCAACCTGGGAGACCCGGTGGAAAAGGCGCTCATCCTGGCGCATCGGGTGAACGCCACCGGCCAAGCCAGAACACTCAGCGCGACCGATGGTAGCTACCAACTCCGGCTCAGCGCCGGTACCTGGGCCCTCACCGTGCGACCCATCAGCAGCACCGTCCCGGCCGAGTGGGTCTATCCGCTCCCGCCCCAGGTCGTCCACTTTGCTTATGACGAGAATCCCGAATTGAAAGCAGTGGACTTCCAGGTGTTGACGGCCGACAGCAACGTGATTGGGGAAATCGAACTACCCGGCGGCGGCGCACCTGCCCTGACCGTGACGGTGCAGTTGCGTAACAGCGAAGGGGTTGGTGCCGGACAGATGATCAGCCCGGATGGCAGTTTCGACATCGCCTTGCCGCACGGCGCGTACAAGGTATGGGTCCACTCGGCCGATCCGCAGTACGTCGGCCCGCCCCTGCCGGTTGTCCACCTGCCGCCCACCTCGACCGTGGATATTGGAACCATCACCCTCATCCCCCGGGATGCACTCATTACCGGCACGGTGAAGGATACAAACAGCATGGGTGTGGAGGGGGTACGGGTGACCGGCTGGACACGCGACCATATCTATGGCGAGGCAATGACCGGCCCGGATGGCAACTATACCATGGCCGTCATATCCGGGACCTGGAGGGTCAGCGCCGCCCCATCTCCAGAGTTGCCCTACATCTACACCGGCACTCACCAGGTGGCAACCGTTGCCAGCGGCGAAACTGCCCCTGACGTGGAGTTTCAACTCACTACGGCCGATGCGACCATCGTCGGCAACCTGGTGGCGCAAAGCGGCGATCCGGCGATCGAGGCATTTGGATGGGCCAGCGCGCAGATCAACGGCGCTCCGGTCGAAAATGGGACCTTTACTATCCGGGTTCCGTCTGGAGAGCACGACATCTCCGTCAAACTGGCGGCCAACTCCCCCTACCTGGCCCCTGGCGCTCCTACCAACGTGGCTGTGAGCGTGGGTCAGACGGCAACCGTCACCATCACCCTGCGGGACAAAGACGCCACCATGAAGGGCGGCCTTTGGGACCGGCGGAGCAGTGTGGTCATTACGGGTGTGGAGGCGGACGTGCTGGCCTGGAGCGACTGGGCCATGGTGGAGACGGCAATAGACCCCGCCAATGGTACCTTTAGCATGGACGTCAGCGCCGACCTGTGGCACCTGGGATACCGGGTCGACCCGGCCGCCAACTATGCGCAGCTCACCCACCGCAAACAAGTGCCGGTCCAATCGGGACAAACCATACTAGTTTCACTTCCGGTGGCAGAGAAGGATAGCCTGTTGACCGGGACTGTGCTCGATCCGGCCGGTGATCCCTACACCCAGACTACCATCATAGCCGACGGCATTGGCTGGGGGATGCAGGAGGTCACGCTCAAGACGCGGCCGGGATACGACGGTCGATTCCATCTCCGGCTGCCGCACGGGGTCTACAACCTGCGGGCGGTGGGCGGACCGGAAGCGGGCTACCTGAACCCCACCATAAAGCGCCTCTTGGCGCCGCCCGGCACCATACCGGGGCTCGACCTCCAATTCCAAGAGCCGGATGCCATCATCAGCGGTACCGTCATCATCAGCGGGACACCCGGCATCACCGGCACGGCATTGGTCTGGGGCTGGTCGCCGGCCGGCGCCTATTCCAAGTCCGTGGCCGAACTGGGCGGCGCCTACACCCTGGACGCCATCTCCAACACCACCTGGCACGTGGGCGGCGTATACGAAACCGAGACCGCTTTCTGGGCTGCCCGAAAATCAGTCATCCTGGGTTCGGGGAACGCGACGCAAGACCTTACGCTAGCCGGCCCCTACCCCAAGCCATCCCCGGCGGTCGTCACCTGGGATTCGGCCGATCCTCAGTTCGTATCCCTGACCGATGGAACCAGCATCTATCTGCCGGCCGGGTCGCTGCCCGTCAGCGGAACGGTGACGTTGCACATCGTCCCTATCGCCGCCTTGCCGCATCAACCGCACGCCGACATTTTCAAGTACGGCTGGGCGTTCGAGGCTGTTGACAGCCAGGGCCAACCGATCATCAGCAGCTTTCACCAGAACGTCATCGTCGCCTTTCGCTATGATGACTATGAGTTGGTCGACTGGGGAATCGAGGAGGATTTTCTCAAACCAGCCTACTTTTCCACCAGTACCAACAGTTGGACCTTCCCGGACAGCTACATCCTGGACACCTGCACCAACCTGGTGGTTATGCAGATAGATCACTTCACCAACTTTGCCCTGGTCGCCAGCGGAGAAACCATGTATAAGATTTACTTGCCGCCCATCATCCGATAGCCAGCCCCATCAACCAAAAGAGGCCGATGAGCTTGTCATCGGCCTCCGTGTTTTGGGTTCTAGCCGTCAGCAGTCACCTGTCCGCTGACGGTTGATAGCTAAACGCCCTTCAACAAAAAAAGTCTCTTGGCAATGACCTACTCTCCCAGGGGGCTGCCCCCCAAGTACCATCGGCGCTGACGGACTTTACTTCCGGGTTCGAGATGGAGCCGGGTATTTCCCCGTCGCTATAGTCACCAAGAGACTATTTTATTCAATTGAACAGATATCGTCAAAACTCCAAGTTCTCCGTACCACACTATCGTTAAGCCCTCGACCATTAGTACGGCTTCGCTGAATGCATTGCTGCACTTACACGTGCCGCCTATCAAACTGGTAGTCTTCCAGCGGTCTTGACCCATTACAGGTGAGAGATCTTATCTTGAGGCGAGTTTCCCACTTAGATGCTTTCAGCGGTTATCTCTGCCAGACGTAGCTACCCAGCGATGCTCCTGGCGGAACAACTGGCACACTAGCGGTCTGTCCACCCCGGTCCTCTCGTACTAGGGGCAGCTCCCCTCAAATCTCTTGCGCCCACAGCGGATAGAGACCGACCTGTCTCACGACGGTCTGAACCCAGCTCACGTGCCGCTTTAATGGACGAACAGTCCAACCCTTGGGACCTTGTACAGCCCCAGGATGCGACGAGCCGACATCGAGGTGCCGAGCCAGGTCGTCGATATGGACTCTTGGACCTGACTAGCCTGTTATCCCCGGGGTAGCTTTTATCCGGTAAGCCACGGCCCTTCCACTCGGAACCGTGGGATCACTAAGCCCGACTTTCGTCTCTGCTCGAGGTGTATCTCTTGCAGTCAAGCTCCCTTGTGCCTTTACACTCTGCGGCTGGTTTCCATTCAGCCTGAGGGTACCTTTGGGCGCCTCCGTTACTCTTTCGGAGGCGACCGCCCCAGTCAAACTGCCCACCTGACACTGTTCCGGTGCATGATTCAATACACGCGGTTAGGGCCAAAACATAATCAGGCTGGTGTTTCATCTTGCGACTCCACACAATCTGACGATCATGCTTCCCAGTCTCCCAACTACACTACACA
>WSZX01000362.1 GCA_013139935.1 Ardenticatenales bacterium | reverse complement strand
ACTGGCGACCACCATTGCGGAGAGGCACGAGACTCTGAAGCCAAGTCAATGACAAAGAAACACCGCCCCGCACTGGCGCCGGCGTGCTTTCGCAAACTCAAGGAGGTTGATCCAGAACTGAGCAAAGTCACAGGAGAGTTCTGGGCAACCGTCTGGGGGGCAGAGCGCGCCCTGCAACCCGCTACAAGTACCTGATGAGGGTGTTGAAAAAGGGGCTGCGGCGATGGGAGAGAGAGGCGGGGGTGGCGAAGGGGGCGCTTTGCGCCCCCTTCGCCACCCCCGCCAGCTTTCCTTGTGCAGCAGCGGAACTGGACAGGGGACAGCGCCTCGCTTGTTTTTCTACACTCTCCCTGATCGCATTCGGGATGGCACTGGCGGCGAGCCGCGACCGCTGGGCGATTCGTGAAATGATACAAGCCTACGGCGCAGGCGCCACGCTGGACGAGTTGCGTGAGACGTTCATTCTCATCCCCTGGGATTTCGGCGTCTCGTACTGTTGTTCAGATGTTAGCACTGGCACTCCGATGCGCGCCTTTGAGATAATCGTCGAGGAAGAGGAAGCGGGCATGGCGCGGGAAGAAGTCGTTGAGCAGTTCAAGACGCGCTTGAAATCGCAGATCGGTTTTGAAGGCGAATGATGAGGGGAAGCCAATGAGACAATACGTTATTGTAGGCAACGGCATCGCCGGTATAACGGCGGCGCAAAGCATCGTGCGGGCCGATCAGACCACCAAAGTACACATCTTCGGCGCGGAACACTATGCCTACTACCGCCGCCCTCGCCTGTGGGAGTTCATTGCGGGTGAGATCAAGCAGGATTCGCTCTATTTTCGACCGCCGGACTGGTACGCTGAGCGCGGCATCCACCTGCACCTGGGGGTTCGGGCTACGGCGCTTGACCCGGCTGCCCATCGCCTCACCCTATCAGACGGATCAACCGCAGAATACGACTGCCTCCTGCTTGCCACGGGCGGGCGTCCCTTTGTGCCCCCTTTCGAGGGGGCTGACAAGGGGGGTGTCTTCACCCTGTGCACGCTGGACGACGCGCTGGCGATTAAGACCTACGCCCGTGACGTTCGCAGGGCGACGATCATTGGCGGCGGGCTGCTGGGGCTGGAGACGGCGCGGGCGTTGTGCACGGCCGGCCTGGAGGTGACAGTGATCGAGTGCGCCCCCTATCTGCTGCCGCGCCAGTTGGACGCAGAGGGGGCCCGGGTTCTGCAAGCGCTTCTAGAAGCGCAGGGATTGCTCATCCTGACCGGCGCAGTGACAGAGGCCATCCTGGGCAATGAGTACGCGACGGGCGTGCGCCTGAAGGACGACCGCGTGGTGGACGGCGGACTGGTGCTCATCTCCACTGGCATCCGTCCGCGGGTCGAACTGGCGCGGGAGGCCGGGCTGGAGGTGAACCGGGGCGTGGCCGTAGACGAGCAACTGCGCACCAGCGGAGCCGACGTCTACGCGGCTGGCGATGTGGCCGAGTTCGAGGGGCGGGTCTATGGCATCATCCCTGCCGCCACGGAGCAGGCGCAGGTCGCGGCAGCGAACATGGTCGCCCATGGCAGCGTTACTTACCACGGCACTATCCCCTCCAACACGCTCAAAATCGTCAGCATTGACCTGACCTGTCTGGGCGAGGCGACGGCCGCAGGCGATGAGTTCGTCATCCTGCGGAAGGTGGATGCGGCGGGCGGTGTGTATCGGCGACTGACGTTGCGCGACGGCAAGATCGTCGGCGCCATCCTGCTGCGCGACACGCAGAGCGTCCGGCCGGTGAGGCAGTTGATCGCCAGTGGGCGCGACGTATCGGGCTACAGAGAACGGCTGTTGGACGAGAGTTTCGACCTGAGAGCGTTGGCGCAAGGATAAATCAGGAGGTCAAGTCTCTGTCTAAAATGCTTGTACTTAACGACACCCGTTTAGGGATAGCGGACGCGTGGCCCGCGCCCTGGCCGATGGTGCAGAATCAGTGCAGGGAGTGCTTAAGCGCGTCGCGGAAGGCAGCGGGGAACTCCCCGACGCCAATGGTATCATCCGGGGCTCACCTGCTCACCACACCCAGCTCAACCAGGCAATGAAAAGGCTCCTGTCTGGTTTGAGCAAGGTCGCGCTGAAAGGCAAGGTGGGGGCTGCCTTCGGTTCCTGCGGCTGGAGCGGGGAGGCATCGGCGATCATGGTGCGGGCCTTGCGAGACCAAGGCGTGCGCGTGATAGGTGAACGGCTGCGGGCGAGGAGAACGCCGAGCGCGAGCGATCTGGTCAGGTGCAGGGATCTGAGCCGCACCGTAGCCGGTTGGCTCGTAAGACGCTGGGTTTCTCAAAAGAGCTGGGGATGTATCGTTCGTCTGCTGCCTGGGAAGATCCCGTATACAACTTTGCGTCCGCTCAAAACTCTGCGCGTAGAGATCCCTGATAACCCCAAGCGCCGCTGGAAACCACGCACGCTTGCTATGGCTTCAGGGCCAATTGATCACATTCGGACGGTAAAAGAGTTGCTGACAACCGTTGTGTTCCCCCATTGGCACTCAACGGGGGGACTATCCAATCCACCAAACTGTGGTTCCTGATTCCAAGGAGTGAGACATGACAGACTATGCACGCCCACTGGCGGAGCTCGCCCCGCAGCACAGTTTTTTCGTTGGAATCGATTCGGATGGCTGTGCCTTTGACACCATGGAGATCAAGCACAAGGAGTGCTTTATCCCCAACACGGTCAAGCACTGGGGTCTGCAGCCGGTCTCCAAATATGCCCGCGAGGCAGCCGAATTCGTCAATCTCTATTCCCGGTGGCGTGGCATCAACCGTTGGCCTGCATTGGTGATGGTGTTCGACCTGCTGCGCGAGCGGCCGGAGGTGCAGGCGCGCTGCGTGACGCTGCCCGAAGCTCACCGGGTGCGAGAGTTCATTGCCAACGATGCTTTCCCCAAGAGCAACGAAGGTCTGCGGGCCTATATGGCCGAGCACCCTGACCCGGAACTGGACACGAGCTGGGCATGGACCACCGGAGTCAACGCGGCCGTGGCAGACATGGTCCACGGGGTGCCGCCGTTTCCTCACATGCGGGAGAGCCTGGAACGGATTGTCGCGAGGGCAGACGCCATCGTGGTCTCTGCTACGCCGGTGGAGGCGCTGACCCGGGAATGGGAAGAGCATGGCATCTCGCGCTTTGTGCACGTGATCGCCGGTCAGGAGATGGGCAAAAAGGCGCTGCATCTACGGCTGGCGACGCGGGGCAAGTATCCGCAGGGCCACGTTCTGATGATTGGCGACGCGCCCGGGGACTTGAGTGCGGCGCGGGCCAATGACGCGCTCTTTTACCCCATCAACCCGGGGCACGAAGAGGTATCCTGGCAGCGATTCAATCAGGAGGCGTTCGACAGGTTTGTCGCTGGCGAGTACACGGGCGAGTACGAGTCTGCGCTGATTGCAGAGTTCGAGGCCCTGTTGCCCGGTGTGCCGCCGTGGTCAAGGTAGTGTCGTGGGGTTTGTGATGGCTGGCAAGGGTGGCCCCGAGCGGGTGCTGGGCGAGGTGGAAATACGCCAGCTTGTGGCCGAATCGCTGGTGCAAGCCAACCTGGATGGCAAACGGGTGCTCGTCATCATCCCAGACGGCAGCCGTACCGCGCCCATCCCGTTGTTCTTCCGGTTGTTTCACGAACTGTTGTGGAACCGCGTCGTTGCTCTGGACTACCTGGTGGCGCTGGGGACTCATCAGCCGATGGGCACTGATGCCCTGAATCGGTTGGTAGGGGTGACGGCCGAGGAGCGTCACACCGTTTTTTCGGGCGTCAACATCCTGAACCACCGTTGGGATCTGCCGGAGGCCCTGACCACCATCGGCACCATCCCGGCGGCCGAAATCAAAGAGATCTCCGGCGGGCTGCTGGCCCAGGCTCTGCCGGTCACGATCAACAAGCTGGTCTACGACTATGACCAGGTGATCATCTGCGGCCCGGTTTTTCCTCACGAGGTGGTGGGCTTTTCCGGCGGCAACAAGTACTTCTTTCCCGGCATCAGCGGCCCGGAGGTGACCAACTTTACCCACTGGCTGGGAGCACTGATCACCAGTTACGAGGTGATTGGCAGCGGATACACGCCGGTAAGGGCCCTGCTCGATCGGGCGGCCGCGCTTGTCAATGTGCCCACTTTGTGCTTTTGCCTCACAGTCGTACCGGCCGG
>WSZX01000314.1 GCA_013139935.1 Ardenticatenales bacterium | reverse complement strand
GCGATCCGATCGTCGATTTCCTTAGGAACAGAGTGGACGGCTTTTTCCAGGCTATCTCCCCGCTGGACAATGTACTCGGCGGCCAGAGACTGGTTGGCAAAGCTCATATCCATCACGCTGGCGGGGTGTCCTTCGGCCGCGGCCAGATTAATCAGCCGGCCATCGGCCAGCAAAAAGACGACCCGGCCGTCGGGCAAGGTGTATTCTTCCACGAATGGTCGGACGCGGCGCGGGTCACCGGTCGAAATCTCGCGCAGGCCAGGGATGTTGATCTCTACGTTAAAGTGACCAGAGTTGCTGATGATTGCGCCATCCTTCATGGCTCCCATGTGGTGGGTGTCGATGACGTTGATGTCGCCGGTAGAGGTGACAAAGATGTCGCCAATCGTGGCCGCCTCCATCATCGGCATCACCCTAAAGCCGTCCATCACCGCCTCTAGCGCTTTCAGCGGGTCCACCTCGGTCACCACGATGTTTCCACCCAACCCCTTGGCCCGCATGGCGATGCCGCGGCTGCACCAGCCGTAGCCCGCAACGACGACCGTCTTGCCGGCGATAAGGATGTTTGTGGCACGGATAATTCCATCCAGAGTCGATTGTCCGGTCCCGTAGCGGTTGTCAAAGAGATGCTTGGTCAGCGCGTCATTCACTGCCACTACAGGGAAGCGCAGCGCGCCGTCCTTGGCCATCGCCCGCAGGCGGATGACGCCAGTAGTCGTCTCCTCGGTCCCGCCCACTATGTTGCCGATCAGCTCGGTACGATCCTGGTGCAGGATGCTGACCAGATCAGCCCCATCGTCCATTGTGATGTGTGGCTTTTGGTCCAGCACGGCGTGGATGTGCTCATAGTAGGTTTGATGGTCCTCGCCCTTGATGGCAAAGACAGGGATTTCATAGTGGTGAACCAGCGCCGCGGCCGCGTCATCCTGGGTGGAGAGTGGATTACTGGCGCAGAGCATCACTTCTGCGCCACCCAACTGCAGGGTGTGTGCGAGGTTGGCGGTCTCGGTTGTGATATGCAAGCAACCGCTCACGCGCACCCCTTTGAGAGGCTGCTCGACCTTGAATTGCTGCTGAATTAGCGCGAGTACAGGCATTTCCCGGGCTGCCCATTCAATCTTGCGTCGGCCGCCAGGGGCCAGGTCCAGGTCTCTCACGTGATAGTCTGCCATTCGGTAGCTCCTTGAATCTGAATCGGTAATCGTCGAGGTGCAAAACCGGGTCCGCTATGCATCGTGGCGGGAGGAATCCCCTCTCGCCAGGGCATCCAGTGCGCCCTCGTCATCAAAATGCTGCCGGAAGCGGGCCGCAAACTCGGCCGGAGAGTAGCGATGGCTCTGAGTGCCGACATTGTCCATTACATAGGCTGCCGCCAGGCTTCCCATCCGGCCGGAAACATCCCACGGCAGCCCCAGTGAATACCCACGCAACAGTCCACCCCGGAAGGCGTCACCCACTCCGGTGGGGTCGGCAATCCGGGTGGGCAGCACGATCGGTATCTGGTGCTCCTCGCCTCCAATTCGCAGATTAGAGCCTCGATCTCCCATGGTGATGATCAAGCCACCTGCCCGCGTCAGCACCTCCGCCTCTGTCCAGCCGGTCTTTTTCTGGATCATGTCAAACTCGTACTCGTTGACGATGAGCAAGAAGCAGTGCGCAATCCCGGCCGCCAGCTCTTCCGGGCTCAACCGGATGATCTGCTGGCTGGGGTCATAGACATAAGGGATTCCAAGCGCAACACACTCTTGGGCCCGCTTTACCATTGCGCGTGGGTCGTCCGGCGAGATGATAACCAAATCGGCACGGCCGGCGGCGTGTTCGGCAATGGAAAGCTGATGAGCGAGAGCCATCGCGCCGGTGTAGAAGGATGCCACCTGGTTATTGTCCAGGTCGGTGGTCACAAAAAACGATGCTGTGAAGAGATCCGGAATCTCTACAATCGCCCCGGTATCCACCCCTTGCGCTTCCAGCCAGGCCCGGTATTCGGCAAAGTCCCGTCCAGCTGTTGCCATCACCAGGGGCCGCTCGCCCAGCAGTGCCAGCGTGTAGGCGATGTTGGCAGCTACCCCTCCGCGCCGCTTTTCCATCGAATCTACCAGGAAGCTCACGCTTAGATGGTCAATCTGATCGGGGAGGATGTGTTCCCTGAAACGGCCAGGAAACGACATCAAATAGTCAAAGGCAATCGAGCCAGAGACAATGATTCTCATGAAGCTGGTCCTTGAACTGGAAGGACTTTGCCCGGAGACAAAAAAACCCTTCTCAGAAGACAAGAGAAGGGAAACTTGATCGCCGTTCTCTCATCTTCCAGAAACACTCTGCCGGAATTGGCACCTTGGCCGCAGCTTTGCTCTGGCCTGGTTGCCGAGGCTTCTCGGGGCCGGTCCCTCCACCTCTCTGGATAAAAGCCGTATTCGGATGGCGAATGGGATAGTAGCATACACACGGATGTCTGTCAACCGGGGCGTCTCCGGGCCCAGCGGCTATTGGCAATGGGTTCGCCCCATCTTGCCTTCTTGAATGACTGCGGCCCCAGTGGCGATTGCACCGCCTGGGGTGGAGTGGCCCAGAAACTCGTCGTGTGTGGCATTCCGCGATTCCCTCCGCGGGCGGGGAGCTACTGGTGCCTGAAACGCTCGCGCAGAATGATCCAGAAGGCTCTCAGGCCGTCCGCCGGCCTGATCTTTTTGCCTTCCGCATACGTGCGAGGGGTGTACGAGACAGGTACCTCATGGATGACATAGCCAGCGCGCCTGAGCTTGACCGGCAGCTCAAAGTCTAGGTCAAAGTTCTCCCCGATCAGATTGAGCGACCTTAGGACGGAGGTGCGCACCAGCTTGGTAGCAACCGCTACGTCGGACAAACGGGAGCCGCAGAGCAGGTTGGTGACGAGAGTCAGCATTCGCACCCCCCAGTAGGCTGTGGCGTATCTGTAGTTGCGCTGGCCGCCCAGCACCCGGCTGCCAAACACAGCGTCTGCGTCCACTGCAATCGCCTTGAGCAGGAGGTGGGCCAGGTCGGCCGGATCGTACTCGGAATCCGCGTCCTGGATAACAGTGTATTCGCCGCTGGCGTGGGTAATTCCGGTGCGGATAGATGCTCCTTTCCCCAGATTCCGCGGATGAAGGATCGCCCTGACATTGGAGGCACGCACAGACCTCAGAAGATCACGCGTGCCGTCGGTGGAAAAATTGTCTACAACAATGATCTCCTTTTTCCACCCTGGAGCCAGGGTGACTTGCAGGACCTTGTCCAGCACCGCCAGGATCGAATCCCGCTCATTGTAGGCACAGATGACGATAGACAGCTTCACATGATGCTCCCGCAACCGGCCGAGTACTCGCTCTACAGGAAGCGACGGAAAAAGCTATGGAACTGATCCAGCATGTAGGCCAACTGAGCCTGGCCCAGTCCTGGATAGACGCCGACGAAAAATGTACCCCGCATCACTCGGTTGGTGTTGGGCAGGTCACCCACCACCCGGCAGTTGATGTTGCGAAACCCTGGTTGGCGGAGGATGTTGCCGGCAAAGAGTACCCGTGTCTGCACCTTGCGCGATTCCAGGAAGCGGGTGATGTCGTGGCGGGTGAACGGGGCGTCGTCTGGCACGCTGATAGGAAAGGCAAACCAGGACGGGTCTGCCCTGGGCGACCAACGGGGCAGGGACACCAGACTCCGATAGGGTTCCAAGCCACCGTAAAGATGCTGGAAGTTGCGTTTGCGCGCAGCGACAAAGCCTGGCAGCTTTTCCAGTTGCGCCAATCCCAAGGCTGCCTGTATATCGGTGATCTTGAGGTTATACCCGATCTCCGTAAAGAGATAGCGGTGGTCGTAGCAGCCGAGGCCCGGCACGTGCCGGAAGCGGCGACCACATTTGCCGTCAGGCGGGTTCTCATAGCCGCAAAAGCAGTCTCGTCCCCAGTCGCGGATGGTGCGGCACAGCCGGGCCATCCGGGCGCTGTTGGTGAATACCGCTCCGCCCTCGCCTGTGGTGATGTGGTGGGCAGGGTAGAAGCTGAGCGTAGCCAGCCGGCCAAATGTACCCACCATCTGTCCATCGTAACGGGCGCCCAGGGCATCACAGCAGTCCTCAATTACCAGAAGGTCATGCTCCCCGGCAAACGCCATGATGCGGTCCATGTCAGCCGGGTTGCCCAGCGTGTGGGCCAGGAACAGGGCGCGGCTGCGCGAGGAGAGGGCTCCCTCCAATTGGTCTGGATCCAGGTTATAGGTGCCCAGTTGGCAGTCTACAAAGACGGGCACCAGTTGATTCTGGATGATGGGGGCAACAGTAGTAGGAAAGGCGGCGGCTGGGGTAATCACTTCGTCGCCCGGTCGCAAACCGCTCTTCAGTTGTGGTGAGCAGATGGCGGTAATGGCGACCAGATTGGCGGATGAGCCCGAGTTGACCGGGACGATCTGTTTTGCCCCCAGGAATGAGCCTAGCTTTTCCTCAAACTCCTGCGCATAGTGGCCGGCGGTCAGCCAGAACTCTAGTACAGCCTCCACCATGTTTGACAGTTCGGTTTCGTCGTAGACGCGGCCGGCATAGTGGACCTGAGTCTCGCCAGGGATGAACGGCCGGGTGCCATGCACCCGGTGAGTGTACTCGGCCACATCCCTCAGAATCCGCTCCCGCAGGCTCTTGATTTCCATCTGTGCTCGCTGGGTTGTTGCCGGCCGACCAACGCTTAATCCATGGACTGCCGGAAGCAAACCTGTCGGTGCAATGGCGGAGATTATACCACAGTCATTCGTCGGCGGAGGGAGCAGCGGAGTGTGACAGAGACTTGAGCGGCCGGTAGTGTGTTCAGGCCGTCAGAGCAGCCCTTGTGCCCGGCCAGGCGACAGGACTGATCAGGGCAGCATTCCGGCTTTGGTGACAGTATTCAGCGGCTGGGGTCAAGGAGGCGGTCCCTTCCTGGGTTCGCCTTGCTGGAAACGCGACAGGTTGCGGAGCAAGATCCTCCGCAGCAGCGCAGGGCGGAGCTCTCGCCAGGCCAGACTCGCCCGCTCATCAAACATCCCTTCTCGAATTCGCCCATAACGCTCCTCCACGTACAGCCCGGTTATCACATCAATCGGCGCGGCTGCCTCCGGCGCGCTGCTTATCAGGATGGCTGCTTGTTCGTGGGGAGTCTGGGTGGGCAGCAGAAGCGCGTCTAGCCAGCGGCCGAAGCGGCCCATCCGATAGTAGGCCTGGGCAGCGACGCTCACTCTGCCAATAGCTCTCCTATCCCTCAGCAAGATCGCACCCGCTGCCATCAGCACCAACAGAAACACAGCACCTGCCACGATCAGGCCGAGCTTCGAGGCTAGCGATCTGCGAGCTTGCGTTCCCTGATCCAACTCATCCAGTCCGCGCCAGAACTCATCATCCAGGGGGACCGGGCCTTCTTCCCTTAGGTTCCGCTCCCTGTCAGCGGCTTGGTCCTGCCCAGTGCCTCCCTGACCGGATGCGGTTCGGACAATGGCTGGCTGGGAGGCGGTGGGCTCGAATTCCACCCACCCGTAGTCGGAAAAAAAGACCTCTACCCAGGTGTGGGCGTTGGTGCTGTAGACCCGCAACGTACCACGTTCTTCATCCAAGGTGCCGCGGGTGTACCCGGCCGCAACTCGGGCTGGAATCCCTTGGCTGCGCAGCATCACTGCTAGAGCAGAGGCGTAATAGCTGCAGTAACCCTCCCTGGATTCGAACAGCAGATGCACCAGCGGATCCGTGTTCGGCGGCGGCGCCTCAATCGCCTCGTTGTAGACGATGTTGGTTCGTAGCCAGTCAGTGAGTGCCGCTGCCTTGTCATACGGGTTTGACAGGGGATCGGTGATAGCTGCCGCCAACTCGGCTATCCGCGGACTCGAGTTGGACGGGAGTTCCAAGTAGCGTTCCAGCACCCAGTCCGGGTAGACTGCGCCGGCAAGGCGAAGGGCGCTGTCGGTGGCGCTAGAGATTGAACCCCATGCCCGGTAGCTCTTGCCTTCGTAGATGACATAGCGGGAGAGCGCGCTGAAAACGTCGTATGAGCCGCTGTTCAGGCCAGTAACCGTGAACCGGGCCTGTTGGTCGGTCCGTGCTGGCTGGTGCGGGAAATAAATGAGGCCAGAATCGACCAGGTAGCTGGTGAACGTAGCAGTGATGACGTCTCGCTGGGCGTATTCGGGCAGTTCCAGCGGCCGGTCTGGAGAGACGATTACCCGGGTCTCGGCTGTGCTTGCCCATCCATCCCCAGTGAATGAGTCGTAGACTGTGCCGCGCCAGTAGCGACCCCCGCTCGCCTGGACATCCATAATTGGCGCTGGAGTAATCTGACGCGGACCGCCCAGGGCCAGCACCTTGCCGTAGGGGTCGGAATACTCTCCGCCATAGGATTTCAGCGAGGCGAACAGTTGCGTCCAGCCATCCTGGATTCGTTGCCAGCTTATGTCCATCGGTCGCAAGGCATCCTGCAATGCTTCCCGAGCCGATACATTGGGGATGATCCAGGCGACCGGCGTCGTCAGAAGCACAATCAGAAAGCCAGCTTGCAGGAAATCCAGACGCGTTCCATGGTTGAACACGACCCGAGCATCCATCCATTCCCGCTCTCGCACCAGATAATGGGAGCCTACAATATACAGCAGAGCAAAGAAAAGAAAGGCAACTAACACCGTTCCCAATGGTTGTTCCCCGTAATAATTCGCCACCGTTACCAGCATCAGGATTCCGCTGGGCAGTATTGCCCGCCAGATGCAGAGACGGCGAAACGTATACCAAGCGGCAGCCAGGCCAATTACCCAGAGGATCAGTCCTGTCTGCATGACAAAGATGAGGCCGTCTCTGCTCGTTTCGGCTGCGTCAGGGTTCAGGACCACGTTGGCGGCCTTGATGAGCCAGTCTGCTTGACGCGCAATCAGTTGAGGAATCTTTTCGTGCCACGGTAGTTCAGCAGGAAGCAGCATACCGGACAGCAGCCCAATGACAAAGAGGCCGTAGACCACACTGATCAGAAACGCCACGCTGGCTGAGAAGCGGCTTCTGGCCAGATAATAACCGGCAATGGCGGCAGCCACAGGGACCACCTGCAGCACCCATAGTCCCGAGACCCAGTCTGCCCAGCGCATCGCGACGGCCGGACTGACAGCCATTGCGATTACCAGTCCCAGGATTGCTCGGTCACCTCTCAGCCTTGACATTGGATGATTCTTGCTACCATACGAGTCCGCCTTTGTCCCGTCGGGAAGAAGAGCACTGAAAACGGGTGCTCGGCAATCAGTGATACTACGTGCAAAGGCGTTCCGTGGTTCACCGTTTCTGTCCTTTGAACATGAATTCGGACAATGCGGGCTTTGTCAATGACACGGCGCTCCTGCTCCGATGTCCGCAATTGGGTCTGAACCTCCGAGGGAGGGTGTGGAAGAACCGCCATCAGGTGCAACCAAGCGCCGCCCGAGTGGAGATCTTGGAGCAATGGTGTCTGCCCTCCCCCGGGTTGGACCTCTCGCTGCGCGGGTCCAGCGAGAGCGATTGGCTCGCTAGATGCTCTCCGGCACTCTCGACAGTTTCCTTTGACACTGGGCATGATTGATGATATCATCATTTCCACTTGCTGGCGAACAGGATACTGGGGTATGTCGTAGCCGTGTTCGACTCTCTATTTGGCTCTTCTGATCAACGACGACGTACGCACGGCCTGCTCATCGCGGTCATCCTGCTGACGCTGCCGTGCTATTGCGTAGGCTTGGTTGCGATGGCGCTGGCTCCCACTGAGCCCACGCCTCCTACGAATACCACGTTTCCCACCCTGGCCTCAAGTGCCACCTGGACTGTGATTCCAACACCTCTGCTGCCTACCATTACGCTGTCGCCGACGCCAGGTTCGCCGACGGAAACCTTGCTTCCCACACCGACGCAGGAATTCCCGCCGACCATCTCGCCGACTCCTACTGCCAGCGAAACGCCGACCGAGACGGCTACACCGACTCCGACGCCGACGTCAACGTCAACGCCAACCGTGACACCCACCGAGACGGCAACTGCGAGCTCGACTCCATCGGGAACGCCGACAGCTACGCCAACGGGGACAGCCGAGCCGAGCCTAACCTCCACAACGACGCTGGAACCGTCGGAGACCCCTACGCCGATTCCAACTGAGACCGGTTTGGCTCCGAACGGCACCCTGACGATAGAGCCGATTGCCACACAGACAGAGACGACGGAGGCAACTGCGACTGCTACCGCAACGACGCAGCCAACTGCAACGGAGACTCCCACGACGGCGCCGATTGCCACCGATACCGCAACGCCGACTCTAACCCCAACACCGTAGAGCTGAAAGAGAAAGGAAAAGTAGCCCAGATGGAGATCATCTCCCTACTAGAGACCCTGACTAGGACGGCCGGGCTGTCCGGTTTTGAGCAGACCATCCGAAGGGAGGTGCGAGCCGCCTGGGGTTCACACGTGGATGAGATGCGGACCGATACTCTGGGGAATCTGATTGCACTCAAGCGGGGCAACATCGGGATGGGCGATGCCGGGCGCGGCGGGCCGGGGCCCTCTCGACTCAAGGTGATGCTGGCCTCGCACATGGACGAGATCGGTCTGATGGTCACTCGGATCAGGGGGAGTTTTCTTTCCATTACTGAGGTAGGAGGCGTTGATCAGCGTCTGCTGCTGGGGCAACCGGTGTTGGTTCACGGGCGGCGAGAGCTGCCCGGCGTCATCGGGAGCCGCCCGCCTCACATCCTGACGGCTGGCGAGAGGGACAAGCTGGTTCCCTGGGACGAGCTGATCGTCGATGTGGGCTTGCCGGCCGAAGAGGTGGCGGAATTGGTTCGAATTGGCGACGTGATTTCCTTTCGTCAAGAGCTGCGTGAGCTGATGAGCGGCCGGGTGTCTGCCAAGGCATTGGACAATCGTGCCTCGATTGCCGCGATCGCCGTGTGCCTTGAGGCGCTCCAGTCTCGCACCCACAGTTGGGATGTTTTTGCTGTCGCAACTGTGCAGGAGGAAGAAACCATGGGTGGGGCGATGACCAGTACTTACGGCGTGGAACCAGACGTGGGAATCGCCGTGGATGTTACCCACGGCGACGGCCCGGGTATCAGCGATGCGGAGGCATTCCCGCTTGGCAAAGGACCCACGATTGGCTACGGTCCCAGCAATCACCCGGGTGTCCACCAGGAACTAGTGGATGCCGCCAAGGCGATTGAACTGCCCTATCACGTCGAGGCTATGCCGCGCGGCGGAGGCACCGACGCGTGGGCGATGGAAGTCGTCCGCTCGGGTGTGCCAACTGGCGTGGTGTCCATTCCTATCCGCCACATGCACATGCCAGTAGAAGTGGTTGCAGTGAAGGATATCGAGCGCGCCGGCCGTCTCCTGGCTGAGTTTGTCACGCGTCTGGACGAATCGTTCCTGACCGAGAGGCTGGCCTGGGACAAGCTCCCGATCCAGGAGAAAGGCAAGTGATCCTCAAGGAACTCTCAGAGGCGATGGGTGTTTCCGGAGACGAAGGTGCAGTGCGTGTCCTTGTCAAAGGCGCCATCGGCGATCACGTCGACGAGTTGTGGGTGGATAACTTGGGTAATCTGCTGGCCATCAAGCGCGGTGCCGGGCAGCATGGTCTGCGCGTGATGCTGGCCGCTCACATGGACGAGGTCGGCATGATGGTCACCAGCATCGAGAAAGACGGAACCCTGCGCTTCAAGACGGTCGGCGGCGTGGACGACCGGGTAATGCTGGGCAAGGCGGTCCGGGTTGGCCCCCGGTGTATGCCAGGAGTCATTGGGGGAAAGCCAATCCATTTGCTGGAGCGCAAGGACATCAGCAGTGTGGTCCGTATGAAGGAGCTGCGGCTTGATATCGGCGCAGCCGACAAGGATACCGCTGCCAGCAGAGTGAAGATCGGCGACCGGGCTGTCTTTGCCAGCCAGTTTGTCGACCTGGGCCCAACGATGATGGGGAAAGCATTTGACGATCGGGTTGGCTGTGCGGTCCTCGTCGAGTTGCTGCGAGGCGAGCCATATCCATGTGATTTACTGGCTGCCTTTACGGTGCAGGAAGAAGTCGGGCTGCGCGGTGCGCGGGTGGCCGGCTACCGGTTGGAGCCCGATATCGCCTTTGCCCTGGAGGGGACAATCTGTGATGATCTCCCTAAAGAGGATGATGTCTCCCCGGTCACCGAGATTGGCAAAGGGCCGGCCCTGACCACGATGGACGGCCGCACGATTGCTGACCCGCGGCTGGTCAGCTTTGTTGTGGCTATGGCCGAAAAACACGATATCCCATACCAGTTCCGCCGCACAACGGGGGGCGGAACGGACGCGGGCGCGATTCATCTCGCTCGGGGGGGGGTGCC
>WSZX01000249.1 GCA_013139935.1 Ardenticatenales bacterium | reverse complement strand
CGTTCTATGCCAAGGTCAGCACCCCGGTTCTGGCAGATATCGAGCTTGATTTCGGCGACATTGTAGTAGAACAGCTTTTCCCGCAACCCATGCCCGATCTGTTTGCAGGAACGCAACTGGCGCTGGTAGGCCGCTACCGCAACGGCGGACCCTCCACCATCACCCTATCGGGGAGGGTCAACGGGGAGCCGGTGAGTTTTTCCTACCATGACCACGTTTTCCACTCCAGAAGCGACGATACCAGAGGATTTATCGCGCGGCTGTGGGCTACCCGCGCCATTGGCCACTATTTGACCCATATCCGACTGCACGGCGAGAACAGTGAATGGGTGGAAACCATCGTCAACCTCAGCATTCGGTACGGTATCATCACCCCATACACCTCGTTCCTCATTGATGAGGACGATATCTTTACCCAAACCGGACGGCAGAACATTGCCGACGAGACCGAGGCCGAAATGCTCGAGGATGCGGCCGCGCCATCTTATGGGGCAGCCGCCGTGGACAAGGCGGCCGAGGAGGGGGAGATGCGCTGGGCGGAGGCGCCTCAATCGTTGCCGACGATCGCAGCCATGTCTCCGGACGGAAGCGGGCCGGTGCAGGCGGCGGAGGTGATAAAGCACGTCGGCAGCAAGACCTTTGTCCTGCGCGACGGGGTGTGGGTCGATACTACCTTTGATCCAACCATAATGGATCCGGTGCAGGTAGGATTCCTGACAGATGGCTATTTCGATCTGGTGGCGGCCGTTCCGCTCCTGGGCGACTATTTCGCCCTCGGCCGGCAGGTGACTGCGGTACATGACGGGACCGCATACAAAGTGGTGGACGGCGAGGGCGAGGCCGTTGTGATTCCCGTCGAGACCCCAACAGCCATCACGGAGGGAGACGAGGCTGCGACCCGCGAGCGGCCCGCAGATGCAGCACTGGCTCCGACCACGCAGGGAACGGACGAAGAGAAAGCCACACCGGCAGCAACACAAGAACCCCAAGAGCCAGGCGGCCTCTGCCTGGGCGCGATCATCGTGCCTGGGATGCTACTTGGTTTGGCGGGCGCGTTTACGCTCGGCGAGGGCAAAGGCATCACACGGAGAGACAGGTGATTCGCGACACCCTCCACCTCATAACCCTGCCTCTTGGTGAGTGGAACACCAATTGTTACCTCCTCGTTGCCGGAGGGGAAAGCATCATCATAGATCCTGCCGCCGAGGAGGAACGCATCCTGGCCGGTGTTGAGGGTACGGCCGTCAAAACCATCCTGCTCACCCATGCCCACCGAGACCATGTCCTGGCTCTGGACAAGGTGCGGCGGGCTACCGGGGCTCCTTTGGGCATCCACCCGTCTGACTCGGCCGCATTTGAGATTGTCGGCGATTTCGAAATCATCGACGGCGACGTGGTGCCCTTGGGGGAGGGACAGTTGATCGTAGCACACACCCCCGGCCATACACCAGGGAGCGTCTGCTTTCGCTTCGACCGGCGCGCGATCGTCGGCGACACCTTGTTCCCCGGCGGGCCGGGCCACTCGACAACACCCAGGGCCCTGGCCCAACTCCTCAGCACTCTACGGGAGAAGGTCTTTGCCTGGCCCGACGAGACTGCGTTCTACCCTGGCCACGGTGCGGGCAGCACCATCGGCGCGGTCCGGCCTGCCTTTGAGACGTTCATGACCCGACCACGCCCGGCCCATTTCTGCGGTCACGTGGAGTGGGTCTGAGAGTCGTAAAGGATAGTCCAATTCCAGGGTGCGCCCGACCGTGGAATGAGCGGGCACTCGGCCGGGCATCGGCGCCGCGCAGCATCTTGAGCGCGCCTCTGGTTCCCGCCGCCAGCAAAAACCCGGTACGACCAACAAGAGCGCCGGTGCTCAATCGTACGCGAAACCCGGTGATGCCTCCGTTGGATCCAGAGGGACGGCCAAGTCATCCTCCTCCAACTCGCACAACAGCCCCGATTCGGCCAGCGCGCTGACGAGGCGAGGCCAGTCGGCCGTGCGCACGGCTATGGTAAGCGGGCCGATGGTCTCTCCGAGCAGCGGCCGGACTTGGGACGCGGCACGGAGCTGATCCAGAACGGCGACGGTCCGAACCTGGAGCAAGGTGACCTGTCGAAGTCTGACCTGGGCACCCTGGCTCTTCCAGGATGCCACTGCTGCAGTCACAGACTCGGGAAGGGGATGGCCACTCTTGCTGGCCAGAAACGCGAGAGCACGGGAGAGAGATATGCCAGCTTGCCTGGCACGGGAGAGGGAGCGGGGAGTGAGCCGGTAGCGGTAGCTGGGCGCCGCAGAGCCAGCCGCCAGCGGCTCCCAATCCGTCAATCGAGCGACCTGAAAACGCGTCAAGCGATCGGTGGCGGCCGAGACCACAATGGTTGCATCGGCGTGGACCCCGATCCGAACTTGAGCCGGGCCCGGCGGAAAAGGAAACGATCTCACCTCCGCAAAGGCGCTACCGGCCGCAGTGGGGCGAAATGCAACCGCCACCCCGTCCGCATCCTCTCCCAACTCTACGAGCCCCAACCAGTAGAACGGCCCGGTGGCCAGGAAGCGCAACAATGCTCCCTCCACTCGGTCCCAGTGCTGAAAGCCGAGAAGGTATTCGTCAGTCCCGGCGTCACGCAGATACCAGGAATCGTACTCGCCCGAGGTGCGCTGAAAGTCCGGAATGGTGGCCTTGACGGCAGCCGGCAGGCTATCCAGTTCCCACCACGTCGCGGGATCCAGGCCGCTCAGGATGTCCAGCAGGAGCTGCCTGGGGGGGCACGGGTCGTTCTGCCACCCGGTAGGCTCTAACCGCAGGCTGGGCACGCTTCTGAGATCATTCCATCTCGTGCTGCCCAGCCATGCCAGGGCCAAGGCAGACGCCTGTTCAGGATAGGACGATGATAGCCATTCGCTGGCCGCCTGTGGGTGCGGCCGGACCATGTCCCCATTAGCTTCCAAGAGGCCAGCGTCCAAGGCGATGGCCCAAATCATCCCTAATCGGGCACGATCCTTGTAACGCATATAGCGCAGGATCTGATCTTCGGCTGCAGAAAGAAATGGGTTCCGATGCAGACAAGCAAGCAGGGTACAGCAATCATCCGTGAGGCCGGTGGTGGACACCCCCCGGGCGATTTTCCTCCCGGTCGGGGAAAGCTCAGGCCGCACCGTCGCAGCCCGCGCAGGAAACATATCGCGTACGTCATCTGGCAGGTAGACGAATTCCTGGGTGCCCAGTTCCGTCTGCTCAAAGGCGCGAAAGAGCAGCCCACGATACCAGAGCGCTTCGGCTGGGCTACTGGGGTGGGCCCAGGGGCGCTCGCGCTCCAGGCGGCCGGGGCCAGTTGGGCGAATGGACCCAAACTGGCGAAAGAAAGGACCCGCCAGCATCCGCCCGTCAGCATCAATCAGCGACCGCAGACCGGCATGCTCATCAGGCGGCAGGTCGGCCACCTCGGCCGGCAGATCGGTCGCCAGCACGGCGTTGGCCAGGTGTTCGGCTGCCTCGCGCTGGGAAAGACCGACCAGATCTGCACCCCAGTTCTCAGCGATGACTCGCAGGAATGCGAGGTCGTGCTGCCGCAAGGAGCGTTTCAGATCGTGCATGGCTGGGTAACCAGACCATCTAGGAGATGACCAATACCATCATTATAGCTGCTTTACACTCCCAAGTAAACATGATATACTCTACGTTACGTCAAGCTAAGCCATCTGGTTGACCGGTCGTTCCAAAGGGGCTACAATTGTGGCGATCGTCAGCGGTCAACACGCGGAAGCCAATGAGCAACCCCAAGTGGATTGCTCGCTTTCGTATTGGAGCGATTTGAGAGTGGAGGAGATTCGGCAAGCAGAATTGGTGGATCGGATTGCAGAGCGCGTCCAGCAGTGGGGCCTGGATGGTCTGGTCAGTGCTCTGTTGGAGGGGGTTCGGCCGTTTGCGTTTCTTGGTGGCCAGTTGCTGTGGGTAGCACAGCCTACGCTTGGCCTGCTGATCGACCCTGATCAGGTAGCCGAATATGCGTACCTGCTGGAGCAACCGAGTACGATCGATCTGCTCCGCGTTCGATTGGAGCAGTGCTGAGCATCGATCATGGAAGCAGTGGGCGGACTTGCGGTTCTGATAATGCTGGTTTTGATCTCCATCTTTGCGCGCCGGATCAGGTCCGGCCACGAGGTTTATCTGCGCCGCATCCCGGCCCTTGATAGAATTCCCCATTGGATGAGCCAAGCGGTGGAAAGTGGGCGAAAGATTCATGTCTCTTTGGGAACCGGCGGCGTCACCGGCTCTACAACCGCCACGACTCTGGCCGGGCTGGCCGGGCTGGACTACCTGGCGAAACAGGGATGTGGTAGTGGTGCACCACCACTGGTGACGGTTGCCGATCCAATGGTGCTACTAGCGGCACAGGATGTCATCCGGCGAGCCCATATTGGTCACGGGCGCGAGGATGAATACAGCGCGACGCAGGTCGAGATGGTGGCGCCGCAGCCAGCCATCTATGCTCTGGGCGCATCCACCCATTTACGCTCCGATGAAACGGCCGCCAATCTGATGATCGGTTCATTTGGTACAGAGGCGCTCCTGCTGGCCGAAGCGGGTGCGAAGAACAAAGTCACCCAGGTGGGAGGTACAGACGACCCACAGGCGATGGCGCTGCTGTTGGCATCAACCGATGCACCCATTATTGGCGAAGAGGTCTTTGCCGTGCCAGCCTATCTGCATCGCACGCCGGCCCACCTGGCCAGCCTCCAGGCCCAAGACGTGATGCGAGTTGGAATTGTTCTGTTGATTCTGGTTGCCGTGTTGCTGCGCACTTTTGTGTTTTGACGGGAAGCGGTTCGTGAAGCAGCGTATTCCTACAGCGGTTGCGATATTCTTTGGGTGGTTGACCCTCTTGGGTTATTTTCTCCGCCCCGGCTATCAGGTCCACCACCTATTCATCGGGTGGGCAGCCACCCTGGCCGCAGTGGCGCTTTTGCTTGGAGTCCTGAATCTCCTGAGCGTGCACCTGCACCGCATTGCTAACCAGGACCGGGATTGGCCGTACAGTATTGCCCTCATCTTGTCCGTTCTCGTCGTGCTAGCCGTCGCGCTCATCGAACGTGATGGACCTGGGGGAGCGATGGTCGCCTGGGTCTTCCGTTCCGTCCTCTTTCCCTTGCAGGCGGCCGCAGCCTCATTGCTGGCCTTTTTCTTGGTTTCGGCCGCATTCCGTGCTATGCGCAAACGTCCGACACTACCGACATTCATCTTTGTCACCGCTGCGCTCTTGGTTCTCTTGGGTACAATTCCCGCGACAGGCGGGGTGATGGCCGACGTGCGTGGATGGCTGGTTCGGGTCTTTTCCATGGCCGGTGCGCGGGGAATGCTGATAGGGGTGGCTCTGGGAACCATCGCCACCGGCGTGAGAATGCTAGCGGGGATGGACCGGCCTCACAGCGAGCGGGAGCCATAACCTATGGCGATGCGTTGTCAAAGCTGTGGAAGCGCCAACACCAAAGGGAGCAAGTTCTGCAGTTCCTGCGGGGCCAGGTTGAAGCAAAGCACCAAGGGGCGGTGCCCTGAATGCGGCACCTTTAACTCACTCCGCAACGTCTTTTGTGACGAATGTGGAGCCAGATTGGCTCCCGCCGCACCCGGCCTGGATGACAGGATTGGCGAAGGTTCAGTACGGGGGCTGTCTCTCCCCAGAAGAGAGCCGACGCCCGACGAAGATTCTCCTGATTGGCTTGCCGAGCTACGCTCCAGCTTTACCGAGCCCGATAGGGAAGAGACCGATCAGGTCCAGGCCGCTGCTCCGCTGACAGAAGGAGGCGCCTCGCCAGTCGAGTCACCACCTCCACCGGCCGACGACGACATGCCCGGCTGGCTCCGCGACATTTCGCAGCCCTCCGACGTCGCAGACACGAGTGTTGAACCAGGAGCGAGCCCCGCCGTGCCCGGTGTGGGAGCAGGTGAGGTCCCCACGTGGTTGCAGGAGGCGCTTGAGAAGCCAGATTCGGCTTCCGACTCGAGGCCTGTCGACGACACCGGCTCGCCGCACCTCGACGCCGACGAGCTACCGGATTGGATGGCGGACCTGTCCCCGGAGACCGATCAAGACACCGAATCCGAGCCCGGCGACCTGCCGAGTTGGCTCCAGGAAGCCGGACCCCAGGACACCCCGTCCGACATCCCGTCCGCAGCCGATGAGGAGGGCGCGCCGGAGCCAGGCGAGCTGCCGGACCGGCTCCAGGAAGCAAGGCCTCTAGAGACACCCCCAGACCCTCAGCCCACTGCCGCAGCCGACGAGGGGGCTGACATCGAGCCGGCCGAGTTACTGGATTGGCTGCGAGAAGTGGCGCCCAAAGAAACCTCCCCAGAACTGGCACCGGAGGCCGGCATGGGAGTCGAGATCGAGCCAGGCGAGTTGCCGGACTGGCTCCAGGAGACTCTGGCAGCCGACGACACTGCAATCGAGCCGGATGAGTTGCCCGATTGGCTGGCAAAGATCACACCTGAGGAAACGGCACCAGAGCTTGAGGTCGCGGCCGACGAAGACACTGAGGTCGAGCCGGATGAGTTGCCCGATTGGCTAGAGAAGATAACGCCCGAAGCAGAGGAGACAGCCCCAGCTGCGGAAGATGCTGAAACAGAGTCCGGCGAATTACCTGCCTGGCTCGACAAGATCGCGCCCCAGGAAAACCAACCGGATGTTCCCCAGGCGACCGACGAAGAACCGGAGATCGAGCCAGGCGAATTGCCGGCCTGGCTCGAGGAATCCGAGTATGACGATGCCTCTCCAGACTCGCCCGCACCTCTAATCCCTGACGCGGATAGACCGGACGGTGAACCCGAGAAACCGGCTCCCCCAGCATCGACGATTCCATCCGAGGCCGACACATTGACCGATTGGTTGGGGGCAACGGCCCCGCTGGCCGACAGCCAGTTGGCACCGACCCAACCCATGGCCGGCACCGGGCCGTTGGTCCCACCTGAGCTGCCAGACTGGCTGGCTGCGGTCGATGACTCGGCCGCAACCGGACTGCCCGAATGGCTGGTCGAGGATGACGATGAATCCATCCCCCCAGCAGCCGACTCGACTTTGCCGACGCCAGGCCTGGCACAGGAGGCGCTGCCTGCACCCCCAGACGCCGCTCCCCCAGAAGAGGAAGCAGACTCACTCCCATCCTGGCTGTCTCAGACGGAAGCTGATTTTTCGCCTATAGACGAGGCGCATGCCCTCAAGCCAATCGCAATGATAGATGAACCATCAATCACCGGTGGCGAGGCTCGGGTAGCGCCGGCAGGACTTCCAGACTGGCTCGCGTCGCTCGATAGCCTCGCCGAATTGGAAGAGTTGGCCGAAGAGGCTGCTCCAGAGACGCTCGACCGACTACCGGCCGACGGTGAAGCCGCGCCGGTTGAACCTGAGTTACCCCAGGCAGCCATCCCAGAGTGGCTGCAAGCCCTCAAACCGAAAGAGCTTGTCGATGACGTGACCGGCGCAGGCGGGGCCGCAGGACTCGAGCCGGCAGAGACGGATGGCCTGCTGCAAGGGGTACGCGGGGCACTGGTGGCTGAAGCCATTGTCTCTGCTCCTCCTGCGACCAGAGCACCCACCAGACTGGCCGTGACTGAACAGCAGCAGGCCCACACAAAGGCCCTGGAACAGATCATTCGCCCGGGCCTCGCACCCAAGCCACCCTCGACCGCGGCACTGCCCGCCTGGGAGCGGCTGGAGCGCGCAGCAATCCCCATTATTGTCTTTCTGGCCATTCTCTTGCCCACCTTTCTAGGTGGCTCACCGCTCACGGACGGTGACGCCTCGGCGGTTCCGCCGCCCGGGATTACCGATACATTCAATTTGATTGAGCGGATGCCAGATTCGGCACTGGCGGTAGTAGCATTCGACTACTCCCCGGCCGAGGCTGGCGAACTCGAGCCACTGTCCAGCATCCTCGTGCGCCATTTGATGAGCCGGGGAGCGCGCATCCTGGCTGTGAGTACCACACCGACTGGTTCCGAGATCGCACAAGGGGTGTTCGACAAACTCAGCGATGACTATGGCTATGTCTACGGGACCGACTATCTGAACCTGGGGTATGTTCCCGGCGGCGCGGCCGGACTGCAGGCGTTCGCCGCCACCCCTTGGCGGCTCTTCTCAGGAGCTGACTATCTCGGAATCACCCGAGCCTCACGAGCGGCTCAGGCCGCCTCCAGCTTGACGGACTCGCTGGCTGATGCAGATCTGATTCTCATCGTTACTGCCGCCCGTGATGATCTTGCGGCATGGATTGAGCAAGTGGGGCGACTGCCAGACATGGAGAAGGTGGGGATGGCGGCAGGAGTGAGCGCAGGCCTGGAGCCATGGGTACGGCCGTATTATCAGAGCGATGCCCCGCAGCTGAGCGGGCTGGTGAGCGGAATCCCAGGCGCATCCCAATACGAATTTCTCATCAACCAACAGTATTCACTGCGACAGTCGCACGCTGCAACCAATGTGCGTGATGGCCAGACGGTTGGCCTGGCAGCCGTCTCCCTGATGATCGCGGCCGGTTTGGTCTGGGGAACTGCTTCTTCTCTGATCGACAGGAGACGGGGCAATGGCTGAAGCAACGATCCAGGCCCTTGGGGTGGCCCTGGGCTTTGTGCTGACCCTGATGATCTACAGCTATCTGCTGGGAGATAACCCGCTCTACCGGCTGGCGGTGCACGTTATGGTGGGCGTTGGATTGGGGTACGCCGTTGTCGTCATCATCTATGGGGTGATCGTTCCCCAGTTGATCGGACCGTTTGAGCGGATCCTGACAGGCGAGGCGATAGAAGCGGGGGAGCGTATACAGGTTGTGGCAGCGGTACTGGCGGTCTTTTTGCTGCTGAAACTCTCGCCGCGAACTGCACCGCTGGGCAATGTGGCGATGGGATTCGTAATGGGCGTCGGCTCGGCCGTGGCTGTAGGAGGCGCAGTGTTGGGAACACTGCTACCACAGGTCAGCGCAACATCCCTCGCATTGGTGCCCGGTTCAGAGCCGTCGGTGCTTCCGGATCAGAGCGGCCTGGCAAATGTACTAGCTGCTCTGGTCGTGGTCACCGGTACCATTACGTCCTTGCTCTACTTTCATTTCGCCGCCCGGCCGGTGGGCAGAGACCGGGTTCAACGGCCGGGTTGGATTGTCGTGAGTGCCCAACTGGGGCATGCCTTCCTGATGATCACCTTTGGCTCGCTGTTCGCAGGCGCGCTAATTGCCAGCCTATCCGTGTTGACCGAGCGGGTTCAGTTCCTCATCTGGGCACCTGGGGAAATCCTGCGATTGCTGAATTTGGGATAGGCCCATGACAGACAATGGTTTGCGCGAATCTATCCTGGTGGCCGACTGTGGACGCGCCACTACTCGGGTTGCGCTGTTGGATATGGTGGGAGGACGCTACCGGTTTGTTGCCCGAGGGGAGGCTCCATCGACCGGAGATGCGCCCTGGTCCGACATAACCGCGGGCGTGGTTCACGCAACTGCAAAGGTGGAGGCCATTACCGGCCGGGAGATCATTGGCGAACAGGAAGGTTCCCTGGTGCTGGCGCCAGCGGAACCAAAGGGTGTGGACTTGTTCGTGGCATCTACCAGTGCTGCGCCAGCGCCCAAGACGGTCTTGGTTGGATTGATGGATGATGTGAGCCTGGCGAGCGCCAGGCGCGTGGCACTGTCTTCCGGCGCTGCTGTCGTGGGTGTTCTGGGTCTGGGAGACAGCGATTCCGAGGGTGATCAGGTCCAGCGGCTCGTTTCGCTCGAGCCAGACGTGTTTCTAATTGCCGGGGGAACCGATGGAGGGGCCGCTGATCCGGTCATTCGCTTGGCCGAGACGGTGTCGCTATCGTTGTTGCCGTTTGGCAACAACGTGGCCCCCCCCACAGTTATCTATGCGGGCAATTCGGAGTTGCGTACCGCGATCGCAGAGGCCCTAAGCGGAGCTGAACTGCGCTCGGTCGAGAACGTCCGCCGGCGATTCGACCTGGAACAACTGGGACCGGCACGGGCCGAACTGGACGCTGTCTGTGAAGCAAGCAGGCGATTCGAACTCGCCGGCGCAGAGCGGCTGAAGGAACTGGCCGGTGGGGCACTCGTGCAAACCGCCAAGGCATTTGGGTGGACGGTGCAATATCTTGGAAAAGTGCTAGGCAGCAATGTCATTGGGGTGGATGTAGGCAGTGCATCGGTGACAGCGGCAGTGGTGGTCGACGGCCGGCCCCAACTGATCACCCGCAGCGACCTGGGGAATGGACACCATTTGCCTGAACTACTGGAACAGATCACTCCACAACAGATATCTCGTTGGCTCCCAAAGGAGATAGAGCCGGGTGACGTGAGGAGCTTTGTGGCCGACAAGGCGCTGTTCCCCAACTCTGTGCCAGTGACGTTGGATGATCTATTTCTGGAACTGGCGATAGCGCGCGAGTTGATTCGGACTCTGCTGCCGGACATGTTACCGTCCCGTTCGAACGCTGGCGGAATGCTACCTCCCATGGAGGCCATTCTGGCCAGCGGCGCAGTGTTAGCGAATGCGCCTCGGCCGGGGCTGGCAGCCCTCGTGCTGCTGGATGCCTTGCAGCCAGTCGGGATATGCTCGTTGATGTTGGACACAGAGGGGCTGGCGCCTGCATTGGGCACGGTAGCCAGGGTCGAGCCGCTGGCGACCGCCCAAGTGATCGAGTCTGGAGCCTTTCGCGAACTGGGCACGGTCGTGGTCCCCGTTGGACAGGCAGAATCAGGCGACGTGGTATTGCG
>WSZX01000347.1 GCA_013139935.1 Ardenticatenales bacterium | reverse complement strand
GCCCCCGGTCACCACGATCTGGGGCGGCTTGGTGTTCCCCCGCGCTGGCATCAAACAGCGATGCCCGCAGCGCCACGGCAATCGTCCCTACCCGCCTCCGTGTTGGTTGCCCCTGTCAAGCCTCGACTTGCCAGAGCACCCGGTGGTGGCTAGAATAGACCCACTGTCTTGCCGGTGTCCCCACGACCCTGTATCGCCACCTGCGCGAGGATGATATGCCGAATCGACTGGATGATTTCCGCACCTATCGGGATCGGATGAACGAGGGCATCGCTCAGATCGAACACCTGGGCATCAAGCGCTTTTTCAACCTGGACACGGCCGCCTACCGCGACGGAGCCATCGATTCCAGGACCAAGGAACTCCTGGGCCTGGTGGCTTCCACGGTCCTCCGCTGCAACGACTGCATGGACTACCATCTGATCCAATGCGTGAAAGCCGGGTGGAGGGATGCGGAGCTGTACGATGCGCTGAACGTCGCCCTCGTTGTTGGCGGGAGCATCCTCATTCCGCATCTCCGGCACGCCGTGGAGACCATCGACACGCTTCGGGCGGAGGGGTCCCAACAGTAGGAACCCGTACCACGATCACGGCCGAGAGCTTGCCGAGACGCCACCGCAGCCCACCTTTTGCCGGACGCAGCACACAGAGCGGAGCATGGAGAACGGCCTGTTCAGCGCCCCCTCCGGCCGGTGATTGCTCGCAGCGACAGTGTCAGCCGAACTGCACCACTCGGGCGCCGGCCTTTCCCCCTGTGGGCTGATCGGCCGATTCTATTCCTGGCCAGTCAGGTTCGCCACCTGCCGACGGGGAGCTGTGTACCCGCCGGCCGATGAAGCTCGACAGCGCCACATTGACGTATTGGTTCAGGCTAATACCTTCTCTACTCGCTGCTTCCACCAGGTCTCTGTGGAGCGACTTGGGAAGGCGCACCACGAATTTGCCGCTGTAACTCTCCGCCGGGCGCGGCTCTGGGATGGGGTCGCCGTCTTCCAGAGCAACCTCCAACCACAGTTCTTTCGCCTCCTTGATCATGTTCAGAGCTTCCTCGGCCGTGTCGCCCTGACTCATGCAACCGGGCAGTTCCCTCACCTTGACAAACCAACCTTCCTCCGAGTGCTGCTGCAGCTCGATGGTGTAAGGCAGGTTCAAATAGTACTCAATTCTCTTTTCCATCTCTCTCCTATGCCTGCCCCCTCCATGGGAGACGCCTATGCGATCTCGCCAGGTTCTGAAAGGCTGTCGATCACAGCCAGCGCCTCCTTGACTGCATTGCTGTGCACGTGCGGTTTTCGCCACACTATAACAATCTTTGTGCCGCCTCGCTTGAAAATCCGGTGGCTTCCCTTGCCTTTCCTACATTCAAAGCCATGCCATTCAAGCACCCCTGCCAGCTCATCATAGGTAACGCTCCTGGGATTGTTCCGAATCCTGGCTAGCAGTTTCTCCCGTCTACTCACATCCTATCCTTGTGTCATAGTACCACATGCGATACTAGGCGTCAAGATCACGGCGACGCCTAGCCACACTAGTACCAGCAACGCCAACCGGGCTCGGCAGCCGCTTGAATCATGCCTGCGGGTTGACCGGCCGATCGTCTTTGCCCAGACGGGTCAGACCACGCTCGGCGACTATTGGCCTGGCCCGGATCGAGATCACCGCAGCCGGACCCGGTCCAGGATCAGCCAATCCCCGCCCTCCGCGTGCGCCAGAGCTGCTCCGCTCTCGATCTCATAGACCCGCAGAACCACCTTGTATTCCCCCGGCCGGATATCCGGGTTGGCATTCACGTCGAAATCCCAGCGAACGATCTCGCCCGGTTGCCAGTGCAGCGGGGGGTAAAAAGCGCGCAGATCCTTCTCGCGCGGCATATTGCCGCCCCACACATTTCCTTGTTCATCTTCCAGCAAGATCGATATGCGAATATCCCCGCTCAACGGCCGACTCGCTGACCAGTAGAGCGCCACCGGCACCCAAGTGCTCGGCGGGTGAAGCCACAGATCGCGCGTCGGGAGATCACGATCCGTCAGACGATAGCCGACCAGATTCAGCTCATTCGGATAGTCGACCTCTAGCCGGGTTGCCGTCTCTGGCAGGGACGAGAACCGATAACGAGTGGCATAACCCCGGACATCCACTCCGTTGGGAAACACTTCGGTGACCACCGGATAGCGCTCAGCCAGCCACCCCTGCACCACCCGATCGGGATCGCCTTGTGTTCCCGGAATGCCGACCCCCACTTGTACCAGCCACACCACCTCCGAATCGAGAAAGGGAGCCAGACGATCACCCACCGGCGTGGCCGAGTCCACGTTGTTGGCGAAAGGGTGGACAAACGGGTCCGGATAATAGTGTCCGAACACATACTGAGACCAGGCCAGGTGCAATACTACCGTGTCATTCTCGGCAGCATGATCGCCAACAAAGCGCGCCGCACTGCGCAGGTCCTCTCGTTGGTTGCCCGCCCGCCACTGAAAGGAGAGGCTATAGAGCACCAGGCTGAGCATCGCCAGGGCCGGGAGCGTGCCGCGCCAGTCAAGCTTGCGCGATCTGCCAAGACACGCCAGTGATGTCAGCAGGGCCAGCGGAACAGCGCTAAAGACATAGATCTTTGTCTGAAAAAAGTTCATCCGCAAGGATGCAAGGATGGTGAGCGCCAACACCGGCAGAAACCAGAGTGCCACCATTGCACCCTGGCGCCGGCCGCGCCAGACTCCCACCACCACAATCGCGGCGAGCAACCCCAGCAATAGGGCACGATGGATCGGAGAACTCGCGGTCGACTGAAAATCCAGCAGCGTCTGCGTTGCGCCTAGTGTCGTTCTCACCCAGTCGTCGACCGTCGCCACGCCGCTCCCCGTATTGCCGGTGCGAATGATGTTCACCAGATACGGCGCATACACCGCTGCACTGGCGGCCAATGCACCCAATCCCCAGACCGCTGCCCGGCGGCGGCGAAATAGCTCCACCAGGAGCATCAGGCCCAGCACAGGAAACAACGTAGCGGCGATCGCATGCATATAGGCCGCCAACGCGAGAGCGGCCGAGAAGACACCCAATTTCGGACCGAGGTGCGATCTCGGATTGTATAGTGCGTTCCACAGCGCCCACACGGCCAACACGCTGAACAGCAGCGCCAGCGCATACATGCGTGCATCTTGATTCTGATAGATGACCAGCGGGTTCAGTGCGATCAGCAACGCAGCGAACCCGGCCGTCGCCTCGCCCAATCGCCGTCGCCCAAGCTGATAGACGATCGCAACCGTCAACATCCCCGCCAGCGCCGAGGGCAGGCGCAGCATCACGTCGGCATCCCCGCCGATCTGCCGCCAGGCCTTGAGCAGCACAGAGTATAGCCGTGGATGGCGGTCCAGGCCAAGATCCGCGAAATGCGTGATCAGTTCCGTGTACGGCAAGCTGGAAAAGTGCAGGCTTGCGCCCTCATCGAAATCCAGGCTCCGCCAGGTGAGCGTTGGCAAACGGATGGCGGCCGCGACCAACAATACCAGCATCAGGGACCAAAACCAGGCTGATCTGGTTGGCATCGACCTATCTGAATCCGCTGATCCAATATGCAAGCTGTACATCAAAACCTGGACCGCCCTATATGATGGCTCCCCCGCCTGCAGACCCCATGCAATTCCTCACGTCTCCGGCCGGAACTCAAAGACGAGATGGATCGGCCGGAACCGATCGCTCTCGCCCTCCCTTCCGACTTGTCAACCGGGCGCCATTGTATTACAGCGCCCAGGATCAAGCAACCCGGTGCTCCCGACGACTACGCAAACAAGCCCAGCCGACCAATGAACTGCCCGGCTGGCGCGCGAGATCCGATGAATCACATTCGTCCTCAACACGTTTCAACGAGTTTGTGCCACCGGGCCGCGAATTCATTCTGGGCCGCTTCCGGATTACCCTTGATGCAGGAGCGGAATGCGCTTATACTAGCGGGCAAGCCATCGGCAGAACCCAGGGAGCCCACGATGAACAGAGAATACAGTCGCAGCTCGATCCGCATCAGCCTCGCCCTTTCGTGCTTGACCATTTTGGTCCTGGCGCTCCTGCCCACCAAGACGGCCGCTGCGCAGGACGGACGGTGGTACGCCGAGTTCTTTGCCAACCAGACCCTCAGCGGCTCGCCCATCCTGACGCGGTTCGACGACGCCGTCAACTTTGACTGGGGCGCCGGTTGCCCCGGCAGCGGCGTGCCGGCCGACAGCTTTTCGGCTCGCTGGACCCGGACCGAGTGGTTCGAAGGCGGCACCTTTCGCTTTTACGCCCGCGCCGACGATGGCTTTCGCCTCTGGGTAGGGGACCTGTTGGTCATTGACGACTGGTACGACCAGCAGGGTGGCTGGGTGACCCGCGACCTCTACCTGGGCCAGGGCGCCCACCAGATGAGAGCCGAGTATTACGAACACGACGGCGCCGCACTCGTCCAACTGAATTGGGAACGGATAACCGGTGGGCAGGGCTGGCAGGCCGAATACTTTGGCAATCGGGACCTCAGCGGCGTCCCGGCCGTCAGCCGAACCGACGCAGCCATCGACTTTTCCTGGGGGTACGACGCCCCGGCCGAAGAGATCCCGCCCGACCGCTTTTCCGTTCGATGGACCCACTCGCTCGGGTTCACCCCCGGCACTTACCGCTTTCTTACCAGCACCGACGACGGGGTCCGGCTGTGGGTCGACGATCAACTGCTCGTGGATGCCTGGTACAATCAAGAACTGCCCAACACCCACTCGGGTGACATTACCCTCGGCGAGGGGCTCCACCAGGTCAAGGTCGAGTACTTTGAAGAGGGGGGCGAGGCGCACGCCCACGTCTGGT
>WSZX01000104.1 GCA_013139935.1 Ardenticatenales bacterium | reverse complement strand
CAGTACTGGCGGATATCTGGCCTATGTCGCGGGCACGACCCACTGCATCCAAGATATTCGCCCTGAGGATGTTTACTGGTGTATGGCCGACATAGGTTGGATCACAGGTCACTCTTATATTGTCTATGGCCCATTAGCACTGGCAGCAACCAGTGTACTGTACGAGGGAGTTCCCACATGTCCTGATCCTGGGCGTCCATGGAGGATCGCCGAAGGGCTACGAGTCACCATTTTTCACACTGCCCCGACCGCGATACGAATGCTGAGGAAAGCAGGACCTGACGAGCCGGCGAAATACAACTACCAATTCAAACACATGACGACGGTCGGTGAGCCCATTGAGCCAGAGGTGTGGCGGTGGTATTACAGAGTGGTTGGGAAAGGCAAAGCCGTCATCGTCGACACGTGGTGGCAAACTGAAACTGGCGGCTTTCTTTGCAGCACAATGCCTGCCATTCAAGCTATGAAGCCCGGAAGTACGGGGCCCGCGGTTCCCGGAATCCATCCGGTGATCTACGATGAAGATGGGCATGAACTTGAAAGAGGGTCCCGCAAAGCAGGCAACATATGTATTCGGAATCCTTGGCCGGGAGCATTCCAGACAATTTGGGGTGATCGCGAGCGATACGTCTCGACCTATTATGCCAGGTACAGGAAGAACCCGGGCAGCAATAACTGGCGCGACTGGCCCTATTTCACAGGCGACGCGGCTGTGCTGGCTGAAGATGGGTACTATCGGATATTAGGCAGGATCGATGATGTCATCAATGTTGCCGGCCACCGGCTGGGCACCAAGGAGGTGGAATCCGCCTGTCTCGATGTCCCTGAAATAGCAGAAGCTGCGGTCGTACCCCTGGCAGATGAGATTAAGGGTCGAGTACCCGACGTCTATGTGTCACTCCAACCCGGCTTGAAGCCCAGCAGGGAAATCGAGGATGCAGTTGAGAAAGCAATTGAGAGGACCATCGGGAAAATTGCCAGGCCGAAACACGTGTACATTGTGCCCGATATGCCCAAGACTCGTTCTGGAAAGATCATGCGCCGTGTCCTGGCTGCGATCTCCAATGCAAAGGACATTGGCGATGTTACAACATTGGCCAACCCTGAGATCGTCGAAGCCATCCTTGAGATCGTTCAAGGTCCCAAGCGGTAACAGAGACCAGGGAAAAGCAACAATCGTAACTGGAGGAAGACTATTCTGCGCAAATGGCGGCAGACATACCGCGGGCTATTTGCCCCATGAGTTGCACCACCAGGTAATGTGACTTGTAGACCACCTCTGACAGGTGTAAGTAAGATCATGAAATTCAGAGGATGAAGACGTGGAGAACGATACACGGCGAAATTCAAGTTCCAGATCGCAGTCGAGTACTTGAGCGGAGAGAAAACGGCAAGTGGCCAAGGCATACGGCCTCCATCGGAACACGGTCAGTGCTTGGAGGACCGCCTCCCTGAAGAAGGGAGCCGAGGTCTTAATCCAGGGCAGTATGATTGCCGAGTATGAAGGGCGGATCGCGGAGACGTCACAACTGCTGGGAAGGAGAGGGTTGGAGATCGCGCTGCTACCTGCACTGCGCGCAGGAGCAAGTGAGAAACATCTCTTGGCACGGCCGAGAGGAGTACGGAGCAGGAAGTGACCCTGGTGGGGAAGCCCGGGAGACCTTGGGTCTCAACCGTGCTAGTAGCTCTGATTGTCCGGCTGGGCCGGCTGCAGGTCGTCGCCTTAGGAGTTGACGCCCCTAGTCGGGCACCACAATCTCCCGGATGCACGCCTCTGCGCCGGGTCTACTCTTTCTCCTGGTACGGCCGCACCACGTCGACCACATCGGGAAAGTCAATGCCCAGTTCCCGCAATTTTGCGATCGTCGGCACACCGTCCTGGGTCCAGCCCCGCCGCTGGTAGACCGCGTCGGCCAGCTTTTGGTACTGTGCCTCGCGGAACCTTCGCAGCGCGGCCATCTTTTCGGCCGTCGTCCTGCCCTCGGGATCGTAACCCACCTTTTCGCGCAGTTGCTCGTCGTACCGCTCCGAGCGGGACTCGTACTCTGGCGCCGTCACCGGCCCGACCGAGCGATAGGGAATCGAGTCGTGCTCTCGCCGGCCGAATCCCATCCGGAGATTGAACACGCGCTGAAAGTTGTAGACCTTCTCGGACATGTCGAGCAGGTCTTGCTTGGTCACTTCCCGGCCGGTCACACCGGCAAAGAAATGGGTATAGTGGTCCACGTGCTCCGGCACCTTGGCCGGCTCTGGCGACAGGGCATTCTCCTCCGGCTCTACGTCGTTCCAGATAATCTTGCAGAGCCCATTGAGGCCAAACCAGGTACGCCACATGGGAAAGTAGTGCAGCGCCTCTGCCTTGTCGGCAAACGTCGGGATCTGGTTGTTGACCATATCCATAAATATGAGCCAGGCCTCGTCGTGCTGCGGACCCTTGAGCGTCAGCCCATAGCCGCCCTGCACGGCAAGCGACTCTTTGGTGACGTATTCCGAGTATTCCATCCCCTTGGCTTCCATGCCAATGTCCTGCAAGAACGCGGGGTCGCCGCCATACTCTCGGGCAAAGATCTCTTTCATTCGTCGAACGCCCAGCCCAAAGATGAGCCCGAACCCCTCGCCCCGCGCCATCTGATGCAGCAGTTCGG
>WSZX01000177.1 GCA_013139935.1 Ardenticatenales bacterium | reverse complement strand
CCAACAATGGCTCCAGGGGGCCCAATCCCAGGATTTCGGCCACAATCTGCTCAAAGAGCCGTCGCCGCTCGCTCCGGCTGAGAACGATGTTCTCCTCCATCAAGATGGTCTCAAACATCTCCTCGATGGTAGCCCGGACCTCACCCGTCTGAGTGATGTCCATGGCAGGGTCAAGCTCAGCAATGAGCTTTTCCTGGATACGACGTTTGAGATCTCGGTAGGCGTCACGAGAGCCAGCCACAGGGGCTTGGCGCTTGACCCGCATCTCTTGCAGCACAGAACGGCTCTCCGCCACTTCTGGGCTTTGGCCCTTCTCAAGCCGCTTTAGTAGTGACACGATATTCTCCCCCGGAGTGCCCGGCTACCGGCTGCCGAACAGACGACTGAGGCGGGAACGCCCGCCCGGCGCGGCAACTCTATCGGCCTCCGGTACTCTGACCTTGTCAAAGATTCCACGCAACTCACTAGCCAGTTCGAATATCGCCTCAGAAACCGGTTTGCCTGGCTCGCGAAGGACAAACGGAACGCCCCGGTTGACCGAAAACATCACTGTTCGGTGATCGGCGGGAATCGAGACTGTCACCGAGTGCTTTATGGTGTTCTCGATGTCACTCGGGCTTATGCCCGCGTGTCTGTCCACTCGATTCAAGACCAGCATGACCCTCCCACGCTCATAGTCCAGTTGATCAATGACCTCAAAGAACAGCCTCATGTTCTTGACGCAGGGAATGTCCGGAGTGGCAATCAGGAGAATCTTGTCTGCCTGATCGAGCACGGTCAGCATGACATCCTGCAGCGAGGTGGAGGTATCGACAATGACATAATCGAAGAGGCCACACAGCAACGAAAGCGTCTCTTGCAGATGTTGCGCGGTGATCATTTCGCCCATCTCTGGCCTGGGAGGCGGAAGCAACGCTTTCAGGCCAGAATCATGAGTGGCCAGGACACTGCTGATCAAGTCAGTATCCAATTCCTCAAACCGCTCAGCAATGTCCACCAAGCTGTGGGTACCGGTCAGATTGAGCAGCACCCCCACATCGCCAAAGGAGAGATTGGCGTCAACCACAACCGTATTCTTGCCCGCCTGAGCCAGTACGACCCCGAGATTGGCAGCTATCACGCTGCATCCCACACCCCCCTTGGGACTAAAGACCGCAATAATCCTACCTTGTCTGGGTGGAGGAGCAGCAACTGCAGCGGCCGCTATGGGACCTACGGGCTGGACCATCACCTTGCGGCTGCGCTCATAGACCTGGTGAATGGTAGCAATCAGCTCGTCGCTAGAGAAGGGTTTTGTGAGGAAATCTCGAGCGCCGGCCAACATGGAACGTCGGATGTAATCCGACTCGCCCTGAACCGACATCATGATGACTTGGGAGGCAGGCGTCTCCCGGGTGATGATTTCGCTGGCACTGATTCCGTCCAACCCCGGCATGTTGATATCCATCAACACAACATGCGGACGCTTTTCCTTGGTCAGCTCGACACCTTCCTCGCCGGTGCCGGCCTGACCTACCACTTCGATATCAGGTTCGAATTGGATGAGCTTGCGCAGGTTATCCCGTGTCTCTGCGATATCATCAACGATCAGTACCCGAATCTTTTCCGTAGATTCCATGCTTTCCTTAGATTAGATTCCGTACCCTCTCGACAGGTGCGAGCACCCGGGCCAGATCTCGCCGCAAAGTGGTTGCCTACTCGCCGGCAGCGACCTGGCCGATAAAGTCCGCTATTCCGTACAGGGGGGGTTCAAAGCCATACTGTAGTTTGGGGGGAACAGCTATGTTGTACGTCTCCATCAAGTACTGTAGGGTCACAGGGTTTGTCTGGAACTGGGCGACCTCGCCTACCGGCCGGATCACGAAATCGATGTCCGCGTTGATCTCCCAGGCGAACTTGATCACGAGCGCTTCCTGCGGAGTAACAGCCAGCAGAATCACTCTGGGCTTGATCGGTTTCGGTGCCACTGCAACCGGTCCTTCTTGCTCGGCGTCCTCAGGGACGGGGGTCGGTGTTGGGGCGGCCAGAGGATTGATGCCGATTTCTTCTTCCTCAAAGGTCGGATAGCGGCCAACACGTACTACCACCGCATCTTGCACGGTCAACTGCGTGACCAGGCGTGGACGCTGGCTCGCCTCACCAGGTATGACGTTGAAGATGAGCCCTAGCGGCCCTTCCTCGATCCTGCCAGAAGGGAACTCGGTCAGCGTCAACTCTTGCCCGCCCTCGGCCGTTTGCGAGATATCCAGCACCTGGGTTCTGTTGGGCAACTTGGTATGAAACTCCTCATCCAGATCCACCAATGCCAGCGAAGCCATCAGGTCAATGTGATCGCCTGGGCGCAGAGCGTAGGCTACTGCAGCAGTTGGATCCGAATCGATGGAGGGCAACGGGATGGCCATAAGCACCCGGCCGCTGGGAATAGCCAGCGCGGCATCGCTCCCAGTCCCGGTAAGGTCAATCAGGTCGATCAACATGGTGGTCAGGATAGGCTCAAAACGGACCGCGCTGGTGCGCATGCGTTTCCCGATCACCGTTTCAAGGACATCCTGCACCGCAGCGGCTGCCTCCCCGGCAGGGGGCTTGACGATGGCATCCGGGGGGATCGCGTCAGAGGGCCAATCCCACAGGGCAATGGAGTCGCTGGTGATCTCCCATCCGCGGGGGATGTCCTGAACCGCAATGACGATCTGTGTCATCGGAGGAACCGGCGTGGGTTCTTCCTGCTGTCCGGTGATAATGGGAATCGAGACAGCTTCTCCGGTCTCATCCACTTCTCCACCAAACAGCCCCATCTGGAACCCCACCCATGCAATCCCGGTGATAACGATCAATACGATACCCACTATGACGATGATTATGCCGCGCTTCATGGAATCTCTCCTTTGTTAGTGGATTGATGAGCCTGCGCCACGAAAGATCGCACCAGAATGCTCAGAGTATACTCATCTCAATTGGTTTGTCAACCACAGACGCTATCAGACGATGAGCTGCCGCAGTGACACCGCTTCCGACCCCGGCCGAAAGCAGATACACGAAAGCCCCGGGGGCTCTCCAGAATCCTTGGACGTGTCTGCTACCAGGAGACACAAGCCCATTCCATACGAATGATACGCCCGCCACGATCAGACGATCGATTGTGCGTATCGTCCTGCCCGTTCCGTCGCAAAAAGCGTGCCCGAACCCGCAAGGGACCATCCCCCATAATACATGAATGGTTCTGTGCCAGATAGCTCGTAGAAACCATTGTACAGAAGTTCAAACAAAAAAGCAACCACAGTGCGTGAGAGAGTGGGAAACAGGGCGGATCACGGGAATGCGCACATCACATCGGGCATTATTCGCCGGGCCTGTCCTTGGGTTCATTCAGGGCTGCGCTCCGACCGCCCCGGCGCCCCAAGGCGGTTATCGGCCGGAACCCACCTAACTGGCGGTGGGGATAGACACAGCTATGTGTGTTCCCTGTCCGGGGTCGCTATTGATTTCGAGCGTACCTCCCAGCATGTCGATCCGCTCCTGCATAGTACTGAACCCAACAGTCTGACGCTGGCGCGCGCTGGAAAGCGCCTCCTCCACATTGAACCCAGCGCCATTGTCATCCACGGTGGCCTGCACCCAGTCATCCTCCAGCTCAATGGTAATACGCACCTGAGAAGCTTGGGCATGGTCACGGACGTTATTGAGTAACTCCTGAACAATGCGGAAAATGGTGACCTCGACATACGGTTCCAGCCGCTTTTCCTTGCCCACAATAGTGACTTCGGCAGGGATGTTGTTCTTGTTCCTGAAATTCTCTGCATACCGGCGCAGGGTGGGAACCAGCCCCAGGTCATCCAGCATCATCGGCCGCAACTCGAAGATAAAGTCTCTGATCCGCTGGAAGGTATCGGTGGCGGCCCCCTTGAGTCCCGCCAACTCCGCCTGCGCCTGCTCCGCATCACCGTCAAACAGTCGCTGGCAGATCTCTGTCTGGAGGATGAAGTTGGTCATGGATTGGGCCGGCCCGTCGTGCATCGCTCGCGACAGACGGCGCCGTTCCGCTTCCAGAGCACCCACCAGGCGCACAACAACGGGTTCTTCGCTTCCGGCCGCTTTCCCGGCCGGATCCGCGGCCAGTCCCACCGCACCATCGGTCGCTTCCAGGAAACGACGCAGCAATGTCATATAGCGTTCCATGTTCTTCTGGTCGCTCTGGAGCTTTTCCAGTTGCCCCCGCATGGTAAACAGACGCTGCTGCACATCATGAACAGCGTCGTAGGCTTCGCGAATGTCATCCCGCGGCACGGTTGCGAGGTTGGTCTGGATGTGGCGCAAATGATTCGTTGCTCGAGCATGGCGCCGAGCCAGTTTCTCCACTTCGCCAGTGCTCTGCTGAATCAGTATATCTATCTCCTTGAGTTCTCGCTGCACCTGCTCGAACTCTTTCCGGCTGTCCTCCAGCAGCAATTCAAGGGGAGACTCTTCACGCGTTGCGGTAGGCTTGGTCATGTTCTCCTCTATTCGGTGTTCTGGGCATCCTGCAGGCGCACCCAGCCGCGGCCCAATGCGTAAACGGCGGCCTGGGTCCTATCGCTCACATCCAGCTTGCGGAGGACCGACGTCATGTGGTTTTTGACCGTTTGGTGACTGATGCCGAGTTGATAGGCAATCTCCTTGTTACTTAGCCCCTTGGTCACGAGCTTGAGGACCTCCATTTCGCGCGGAGAGAGGGGCATGAACACGTCATCCATGTCCAGACCCGCGGCACCGGCCTTGGCAGCCAGCTCGGCCTCCAGCCACAGAGCGACCCCTGACTCGGTCAAGGTATCATCATCTATCACATAGAGTCCCTTGACGGCCGTATGAATGGTCTCCACCAGTCGGTCCGGCATGATATCCTTGGGGCAGTACGCGGAAGCTCCCGCCCGGATGGCGTGAAACACCTGCTCTACATTGTTGTAGCCAGTGAGCATGATCACCTTGATGTCGCGCTGTTCCCCCTTGATCTGGCGGGTGACCTGCAACCCGTTCATCGTGGGGAGATTGATGTCCATGATGACCACATCGGGGCAGAGCTTGCGGGACAATTGCAGAGCAACCTGGCCATCGGCCGCCTCGCCAACGACCTCAAAGTCAGTCTCTGTCTCAAGGATATCTCGGACCCCCTGGCGGAACACCGGATGATCGTCAACCACTAGGACACGTATTGGCTTCATCTGGCAGCCTCCTGAACCCTGGCACCGAAGCTACGCGAGAGTAGCATCTCCCTCTTGGAGAGTATATCACAAAAGGGAGCCAGCGGGCAACCCAACGCTGAGGGCGTCGAAAAACAGACAAGACGCCAGTCCGCCAGCAATTCGGCCCCAAAACAGTGACAGTGGCCTGTTCCCAAGGGACCGGCTCCCTTTCCACTCTCCCATTCGCAGATCACGGCCTATCTGAGGCCGGCAGCCGGTAGACTGCACAGTTGTTCAACCCCTCCGCCCGTGTCCAATGTGAGTCCGTGCTGTAGAGAAACCGTACTCTGGGACGCCGGGTCACAAATTCGTAGGCCCAGCCCGGCGCGGTGACCAGGTAGCGTGCCGGACTCGCGAGAATGAATTCGGCCAACTCGCGCTCCGTGGCGATCAACGGGACGACCTCTGGGGAAACAAGCCCCGCCAGATCCAGGATGGGCCGATGCGCAAAGTACCCAATGGCGCCAATGTCGTGCGCTGCGATCCATTCATGAGGCTCAGTGTGCTCGAACAGCCACCGCGCGACGGTCACCATCTCGCTCTGGATGATCTGCACGTCTTTGGCATAGGCCCGTGCACCCACCACGAGAAACGCCAGCACGAGAATCCCTGTGGCCATCAGCCAGCTTCGGCCGATGACCCGCCGCCAGAATGTAGGATGGCGCCGCCGCAGCCAATGCAGGGATCCAGGCACTCCATACAGGATGATGGCGGGAATGGCGGGGATGAGGTAGCGGCCGTGCTGATAGGTGACGGGAAGGCGAAGAGCGTAGAGAAGCAGGTGGGCGACAGAGTAGAAGAGGAGAATCGGGTAGCCGGGAAAGCAGCGAATGAAGGGACGAGACGAGGGTAATAGACAACGCCGGATGGTCAGCCAGACGCCCATCAGCAGGCCCGGAACGAGCAAGAGCTGAAAGCCAGTGAATGGGGGCACTGCGACGCGCGCCAGGCGCAACAGAAACGGAACAGCCAGTTGGGCTGCGTATTCGGCTTGTTTGGCGTACAGCGTATTGGGCCACAGCCGGCCGCTGAGATGGAGGTTTAGGAGCAGGTAGGGCGCCATCAG
>WSZX01000193.1 GCA_013139935.1 Ardenticatenales bacterium | reverse complement strand
GTGTTGGTTTTGGCTCTGGCATTGAGCGGATTATCCTGGGAATCAAGGCCATGGGGTTAGAACCCCCTCCCATCCCAGAGCCACCTGTCTTTGTCGCCCACTTTGGCGGCCGGACCAAGACGCAGGCAGTAGCCACGGTCTTTTCCTTGCGGCACGCAGGGATTGGCGCTCGAATCGCTTTTTCCTCGGGCAGGAGAAGCCTGAAATCCCAGATGCGCGAAGCCGGCCGGAATGCCGCATCGTTTGTCGTTATCGTCGGCGAGTCTGAACTGGACGCCGGTCAGATGACTGTGCGAGATATGATCGCCAGTGAGCAGGTTTCCGTGCCATTAGGTGAGCTGGACACGTGGCTCAAAAAGCAGCTAATGATCTGAGTGCCCCATCGCTGGGCGTCATCGGCATTCTCCATCACCCACACAAACCGATTTCCCTTCCCTTGGCACTGGAGATCCAGGACAGGTTGGTGAGCGGCGGCCGCGAGGCTTGGACCTGTTCCAGTTGGGATGAAGCCGCCGCCAAGAAGGAGGTTGCCCACACCGATCTGATGATCACCCTGGGCGGTGATGGATCCCTTCTGCGAGCGGCCCGGCTGGCTGCCCCCTACGGAGCCCTTCTCCTTGGCATCAACCTTGGTCGAGTGGGATTTCTGTCAGAGTGCACACCGGACAACTGGGAGGGCGCGCTGACGCGCCTTTTGGCCGGCAATTACTGGGTGGAAGAGCGGTTGATGCTTCACGCCGAAACCCTGCGCAATGGGCGGGTTATCGGGCGACATGACGCCCTTAACGATGTGGTGATAAGCCGCGGCACACTGGCGCGCGTCGTTCAACTGGATACCTGGGTGGATGGCGGTTACCTGGCTCACTATTATGCCGATGGGCTGATTATCTCCACTGCCACCGGATCAACTGCGTATGCGCTTGCGGTTGGGGGACCGATTCTCCCTCCCGAGCTCAAGAGCATCCTGATAGTACCCATTGCTCCTCATCTGAGTATGGACCGGGCGGTGGTGCTGGCACAGGGATCCAGAGTGAAAGCCCAGGTAAAGACAGACCATCAGGCCATCCTGACCGTGGACGGACAGTATGAATTCGATCTGCGGAACGGGGATCAAGTACTGATACAAGCTTGCCCCCACCTCAGCCGCTTTGCGCGGGTCCAGCCACGCACCTATTTCTACCGTTCGTTGCTGGCGCGTTTGGTGCCAACGGAACCGGTGCCCGGCCATGATGCTCAAGGAAGACATTGATGGAACCCAAGTTGCGTAGTCTGTTGAGGCAGGGTGAGCGCGCCATGCGCCTTGGCAAACGCCAAGCGGCGGATGAGGTCTATCGGATGGCGGTGGCACGATTTCCCCACTCGGCCGAGGCATGGATGGCATTGAGCCAAGTGGTTGTATCTGAGGAAGAGCGGGCCGGATGCACTCAGCGAGCACGTGAGCTGGACGCCAGTGTGCCGGATACGCGGCAGGCATTATTCCCTGTGCCCGGACCCGAGGATTACGTTGCCTCATATCCTGCTCTAGTTGACGTCCCCCCGTCTGGCTCACTGGACGAGGCCATCGCTGAGTCTAGCCGCGGGCTCCAACAAGTGACTGAGGCTCCTCCTCCCGCAGCGGCGCCACCGGTGTCGCAACAGGCGCCAGTGGAGAAAGCTGAGGCCGTGCACACCGTGGACGCCGAGGTGACGGTGTGCTCCTACCACTCGCGCTCGGAAACCACCTTGCGGTGCAATAGGTGCAGCAAGCCGATCTGCACCCAGTGTGCCATTACAACTCCGGTTGGTTACCGCTGCAAGGAGTGTGTCAATGACCAGCAGGAGATGTTTTACAGTGCACTCTGGTACGACTATGCGCTGGCAGTGGTGGTTGCCCTGCCCCTGGCCGTCATTGCGCCCATGATCATCGATTCCATTGGATGGCTTACCATCATCCTCGCTCCGTTTGCTGGGATGGTCATTGCCGAGGCGGTTCGGTTGGTCATCCGCGGCCGGCGCGGCCGCCGGCTTTCGCTGGTCGTGAGTCTGTGCATCATTGCAGGAAGCCTGCTGGTTGTTGGGGTCTGGATGGTTCAGGTTCTGGGGTCTGTGGGGCCAATCCACCTCCCGTTGGGGAGTCTTTTGTGGCAGTTGGTCTATGTCATACTGGCTGCCAGTTCCGCCTATTATCGCCTAAAGTGATAGGTCGTCTGGCGACCTTGAGCGATGAGGTGGCTCAGCCATGCTCCTTGAACTCACGATTCGCAACTTTGCCATCATCGATGAGCTCGATCTGCGGTTTGGACCCGGCTTTTCTGTGCTAACGGGTGAGACCGGGGCGGGAAAGTCCATCATTATCGATGGACTGAACCTGCTGCTGGGCAGTCGAGCCGATAACACAATGGTTCGCGCGGGGGCAGAGCGTGCCCAGGTGGAAGGGGTGTTCCGCCTGTTGGCCGGTGATGACTCGATCCACGCATGGCTGGAGCAGCAGCAGTTACATGGAGAGCACGTCGACCGCCTGATGATTAGCCGCGAGGTCAGGGCGAGCGGCCGGAGCATCAGCCGTGTCAACGGTGTTGTTGTCAACCTTGCACTTCTGCGCAAGATCATCACCGGATTGGTCGATATCCATGGCCAGAGCGAGCATCTATCACTGACGCGGGTTCGTGAGCACGTCAACCTGCTGGACCGGTACGGCAGGCTGGAAGAGGACCGGGCAGAGGTGGCCAACCTTGTGCGCCAATTAGGAACGATCCGTGCCGAGTTGAAGCGACTTAGGCGGGATGAGCGTGAGTTGGCGCGCAGAGTGGACCTGTTGACCTATCAAATCGAAGAGATTCGAAACGCAGGACTCAGGCCAGGGGAAGACAGTGCGCTGCAGGAGGAACGCACCCGCCTGGCCAACGCACAACAACTGGCGGAGTTGGCCGATGAGGCTGTGGCCTACCTGGAGAACCAGGCGGAAGCAGTGCCGGCGGTTCGGGATCTCATGGGAACCGTCTCTCTCTCGCTGGCAGCGTTGGCGAGAATCGATACCAGTCGGACCGCCTTGCGCGAAATGGCCGAGCAGGTTTGTTTTCAGGTGGACGAGCTGATTGATGAGCTGCGCAGATATCGCGAACAGATAGAATCCAACCCACGCAGGCTGGCCGATCTGGAAGAGCGGGTTGAGTTGATCCGGCAGCTGAAGCGCAAGTATGGTGACTCGATAGAGGACGTGCAGGCTTTTTGTGAGCGTGCGGCGGATGAGCTGGATGACATAGACCACGGTGAGGAGCGCATCGCCGTACTGGAGGAGGAAGAGACGCGGCTCTTGCATGCAATTGGCAAGGCGGGAATGGCTCTTTCCGCCCGCCGTCATGCAGCTGCGGCCGAGCTGGCCACGGCCGTAGAGCGGGAATTGGGTGAACTGCGAATGACCGGCGCGCGCCTTGGCATAGATATCCGGCACCGGCCGAACTCGGCCGGCGCTTTTGTCACGCCCCGGGATGACACGCCGGGATCGGAGCTGGCCGTCGAACGACTTGCCTTTGATGCCACGGGGCTGGACCTTATCGAATTCCTCATCAGCCCCAACCCAGGCGAACCCCTGAAACCAATGGTCAAGATTGCGTCGGGCGGCGAAACATCCCGGCTGATGCTCGCTATCAAGACTGTCCTCTCTCTCGCGGATCGCATTCCCACCCTGGTCTTTGACGAGATTGATCAGGGGATTGGCGGCCGAGTAGGGCAGATAGTCGGTCAGAAACTCTGGAATCTCTCGGGCGGGCAATCGGGAGAGCGACAGGTCATATGCATTACCCATTTGCCACAACTGGCCGGTTACGCGGATACGCACTTTCAGGTCCGGAAACAGATCGTCAAAGGCAGGACCATCACGCGCGTGCGGCGGTTGGACACGTTGGATGAGCGGGTGAGCGAGTTGGCCCAGATGCTGGGCGAGGAGACCCCTGCCACGCGCGGCAGTTCTCGCGAGATATTGGACCAAGTACGTCAATTCAAGTGAGGCGGTCAGTGCGGTCTCATGCGCCGCTTGACGAGCTGGTCGCCAGCCGAGCCTGCAGCGAGCCGGGCTCTCCAGACCGATGAAGATAATGGAACGCGCTCCCGCAGAGCCAGGTCCACCGGACACGGCCGCGGTGTCCGTGTGTCTTGACCGGCAAAGTGGGTATGGTATAATTCGCGCTACACGCCAACGTAGCTCAAGCGGCAGAGCATCCGCCTTGTAAGCGGACGGTTATGAGTTCAAGTCTCATCGTCGGCTTGCAGTGTTCAGTAAAGCTCTGCATTGTCTGTGGATAACACCTTGTACAGAATTGGGTCGGTGTCCCGAGCGGCAAAGGGGGCGGACTGTAAATCCGCTGGCTCAGCCTTCGCAGGTTCGAGTCCTGCCCGGCCCACTGAGTGCCTACATAGCTCAGCTGGTAGAGCACGCCCTTGGTAAGGGCGAGGTCATGGGTTCAAATCCCATTGTAGGCTCTGTAGGCTCTCGATTTTTCGCAAGTACCCTGCTTGGCTGGCGCAGCTGAACGGCAGGGTACTTTTCGGTCTGCAGTTGATGGCGATTCGAGACAGTTGAGGAGGAGTGCTTTTCATGGCAAAGGAAAAGTTCGTACGCGACAAGCCACATGTTAACGTGGGAACAATTGGTCACATTGACCACGGCAAGACAACTTTGACGGCGGCCATCACCAAGGTGTTGGCTCTTGAGGGGATGGCGAACTTTCGCGCCTTTGACTCGATTGACAACGCGCCGGAAGAACGCGAGCGGGGCATCACCATCGCCATTGCGCATGTAGAGTACGAGACGAAGGCACGGCACTATGCCCATGTAGATTGCCCTGGGCATCGGGACTATATCAAGAACATGATCACGGGTGCGGCGCAGATGGACGGGGCGATTCTGGTAGTGGCTGCACCTGATGGGGCGATGCCGCAGACGCGCGAACACGTACTGCTGGCGCGGCAGGTAGAAGTTCCAGCGATGGTAGTCTTTCTGAACAAAGTGGACATGATGGACGACGAAGAGTTGCTGGAACTGGTCGACATGGAGTTGCGCGAGCTACTGGACGGCTATGGTTTCCCTGGGGACGACATACCGATAATCAAGGGGAGTGCGCTCAAGGCGTTGGAGAGCGACAGTCAGGATCCGAATGCGCCCGAGTACGAGTGCATAAGGGAGTTGATGGATGCGGTGGACAAATACATACCGACGCCAGAGCGGGACATGGACAAGCCGTTCCTGATGCCAATAGAGGATGTATTCAGCATCAAGGGGCGGGGGACGGTAGTGACCGGTCGGGTGGATCGAGGGGTGATCAAGGTGGGAGAAGAGGTAGCGATCGTAGGGATGTCTGACGAAACGCGAAAGACGACGTGCACGGGTGTGGAGATGTTCCACAAGCTACTGGACCAGGGGCAGGCAGGAGACAATATAGGGGTGTTGCTGCGAGGAATCGGCCGGGAAGAGATAGAGCGGGGCCAGGTGCTGGCCAAGCCGGGGAGCATCACACCGCACCGCAAGTTCGAGAGTAATGTATACGTGCTGCGGAAGGACGAGGGAGGGCGGCACAAGGCGTTCTTCCCAGGGTATCGGCCGCAGTTCTTCATTCAGACGATGGATGTGACGGGCGCAATCAGCCTGCCGGAGGGGGTGGAGATGGTCATGCCGGGGGACAATGTGACCCTGCATGTTGAGCTGATCACGCCGGTGGCGCTGGAGAAAGGCTCCAAGTTCGCCGTTCGAGAGGGCGGCTTAACAGTCGGCGCAGGGGTTATCATAGAGATCAACGACTAGAGAGGCGGGCTCGCTTTTGGGTGAACGGCCGTGGCGGCGATCGCCTGAGATTGGGTTCATGAGCGAGGGAGTATGGCCAAACAAAAGATCCGGATTCGTCTCAAAGCATACGATCATCGAGTGCTAGACCAGTCCGCCAAGCGCATCGTGGAAACGGCTGAACGGACCGGCGCGAAGGTGGTGGGCCCGGTACCATTGCCGACCAAGCTGGAGCGATTCACGGTACGTCGCAGTACATTCATCGACAAGGACTCGCACGAGCATTTTGAGATACGGACCCACAAGCGCCTGATCGATGTACTGGAACCGGATTCCAAGACCATTGACACCCTCATGCGGCTCAATCTGCCGGCCGGGGTGGACATTGAGATCACGATATAGGTTTGTGCCATGATTCTCACGGGATGATGCGGCCGGATCTGGCGGCCGGCAGTCCTTGGGAGGAATGAATGAAAGGGATTCTAGGCAGAAAAGTGGGCATGATCCAGCTCTTTGACGAGCAGGGACACGTATCGCCTGTGACGGTAATTGAGGCCGGACCATGCTATGTGACCCAGGTCAAGGTTCGGGAAACAGATGGCTATGACGCAATCCAGTTGGGGTATGGAGAAGTCAAGCGCACCAAACTCAAGCGCCCCAGGGCGGGGCATCTGGGGCTGCTCAAGACTAGCGACAAACACCCAGTGCGCCGGCAGTTCCCCACGGAGGTGCCACCTGTGCGCCATCTCCGCGAGTTCCGCACCGGGGACGCAGACCAGTACGAGTTGGGCAGCGAGATCACCGTGGACGTGTTCGAGGTGGGTGAGTACGTGGATGTTGGGGGTAGAGCCAAAGGCCGGGGTTTTGCGGGTGTGATGAAGCGACATGGCTTTGGGGGGGGGCCAGCGACCCATGGCCAGTCTGATCGCCAGCGCTCACCGGGCTCGATTGGTGCAACATCGACCCCCGGACGGGTGTTCAAGGGAATGCGGATGCCTGGCCGGATGGGGAATCATCGGGTGACTTCGCAGAACCTGAGAGTAGTGCGAGTAGAAGCGGAGCACAATCTGCTGGCTGTCAAGGGCAGTGTGCCCGGACCAAAGGGCGCTCTTGTCATTGTCAAGGAAGCGCGCAAGCGGTAGTGGGAGATGGTGATGAGAGTTCCGGTGCTTAACATGCAGGGCGAGAAGATCGAAACCATCGACCTCCCAGCAAGCATCTTTGAGGCCAATGTAAATGTCGGCCTGATGCATCAGGCCTATGTGCGCCAGCAGGCGAATGCTCGGGCGGGGACCCACAAAACAAAGTCGCGGGGCGAGATCAGGTGCTCTACCCGGAAGATCTACCGGCAAAAGGGAACCGGTCGGGCGCGGCACGGCGCCCGCAGTGCGCCGATTTTTGTCGGCGGTGGTGTTGCACATGGCCCTCGGCCGCGTGACTATTCGCTCAAGATGCCGCGCAAGATGCGGCAGGCCGCTCTGCGCTCAGCGTTGACCGCCAAGGCTCAGGACGGCGACCTGGTGGTTGTGGACATGTTGGCGCTGGAGAGACCTAAAACACGGCGAATGGTGGAGATATTGAGCCGTCTTGCAGGTGACGCTAGCGCACTGATCCTATTGAGCGAGAGAAATGAGAACGTGGAGGGATCCACGAGCAATATCCCCAGCGCCAAGACGTTGCGAGCGAACTACCTGAACATCCGCGATCTGCTGTCGTATGACAAGATTGTGATTCCCATGGATGCCCTGGAGGTGGTAAGGAACTGGCTGGGTGACGAGGCGTCCATTGACCGGGACGAGGCCGGCACAGGGAAGGAGAACGACGATGCATTATCGTGACATAATACGCCGTCCTGTGGTCACCGAGAAATCGACCGAGTTGGCGGATGAGCATTTCCAGTATGTGTTTGAGGTGGATGCGCGAGCCAACAAACATCAGATCAAAGAGGCCGTAGAGTTGGTCTGGCCCCAGGTGGATGTCGTCAAGGTTCGGGTCATGAACATGCCGGCCAAACGCGCCAAGCGATGGCGCAAGATGATCACCCGGAAGAAAGGGTGGAAAAAGGCGATCGTCACGTTATTGCCTGGGCAGCGGTTGGAGATGTTTGAAGGTGTCTAGCGAGAGCCGCTGTGAGAGGCTCTGGGTGAGCCGGGTATTGCTCCGGATCGTGGCTACCGCCTGCGTAGCACCCGAGCAGAGTTCAGCGTCGGAGGATGACAAATGGCGGTAAAAACATACAGACCGACTTCTCCGGGCCGCCGGGACATGACGGGCCACTCGTTTGAGGAGATTACGCGCACGAGGCCGGAGCGCTCCCTGCTCCGCCCCCTGAGCAAGCGAGCCGGACGTAACTTTCGCGGCAAGATCACTGTGCGACATCAGGGTGGCGGGCATAAGCGCCGTTATCGGGTCATTGATTTCAAGCGGAAAAAGATAGGGATAGAGGCCCGTGTGACCTCTATTGAGTATGATCCCAATCGCTCGGCGCGGATCGCGTTGCTGACCTATGCGGACGGCGAAAAGCGGTACATCATTGCGCCGCTGGGCGTCCGCGTCGACGATGTGTTGGTGAGCGGCCCAGAGGCGGAGATCCGACCGGGAAACGCCTTGCCCATCGCCAAGATTCCCCTGGGCATGCAGATCCATAACATTGAACTTCAGGAAGGTCGTGGCGGGCAGATGGTCCGTTCGGCCGGCACTTCAGCACGCGTGCTGGCCAAGGAAGGGAGCTATGCGCAGGTTCGGCTTCCCTCCGGTGAGGTTCGGCTGGTGCGGCAGAGTTGTATGGCTACGATTGGGCAGGTGGGAAACGTTGACCACGGGAATATCAAGCTGGGCAAGGCGGGCCGCAAGCGGTGGCTCGGCATCCGCCCGGCAGTTCGAGGTTCGGCAATGTCGCCGCGGGACCATCCACATGGCGGCGGCGAAGGACGGTCCCCGATTGGCATGCCTGGGCCCAAGTCGCCCTGGGGCAAGCCGACATTGGGGGCGAGGACTCGGCGCAATAAGCGCACGGACAAATACATTGTTCGCCGGCGCGGCAAGCGACGCGGATAGGTTGCCCCGCTAGTGCGGGACGTTGCCCCGCTGGCGCGGGACGTTGCCCCGCTGGCGCGGGACGTTGCAGGAGGTCCGACGTGTCACGATCACTAAAAAAGGGACCGTACATAAATCCCAAACTCATCAAAAAGATTGAATTGATGGATGCCGCTGGGGATCGACGAGTCATTAAGACCTGGTCGCGTGCTAGCACCATCTTTCCACAGATGGTGGGGCATACAATAGCCGTGCACGACGGCCGTCGCCATGTTCCCATTTATATCACCGAGAACATGGTCGGCCACAAGTTGGGAGAATTCGCCCCTACGCGTACCTTCCGGGGCCACATTAGAGACGAGAGAAGGCGGCGCTAGGCGAGGGTCAAATGGAATTCAAGTATCGAGCGCAGGCAAAGCATATACCGATGTCACCGCGAAAGGTGCGCCTGGTGGCGGATGTAGTGCGCGGTATGGATGCAGAGGAAGCACTCACCACGTTGAGCTTTATGCCGCACGCCGCCGCGGGGCCAGTGGCCAAGCTGATTGGCTCTGCAATGGCCAATGCGGAAGAGAACTTTGGCGCGGAGCGGGAGAATCTGGCCGTGTCGGAGATATTTGCAGATGGGGGCCCGCGTCATCGACTGGCCCCATTTGGTGGGCGGTTCGGCGGTCGCGGCCGGTTCAAGCCGATTATCAAGCGTTCATCTCACATCACTGTGGTGTTGAGTGAGCGGGCAGAATAAGGAGGCGTGCTTTGGGTCGTAAGGTTCACCCTCTGGGATTCCGGTTGAAGGTCATCAGGGATTGGGATGCCCGCTGGTTTGCGGAAGGCCAGCAGTATGCCGATCTGCTGCACGAAGACCTGGCGATTCGCAAGCTTGTCAGGCAGCAGGGTCCGCGAGCAGCCATTTCGCGCCTGGAGATAGAGCGCTTTCCCAACCAGGTTCAGATTACCATCTGGACAGCAAAGCCTGGTGTTGTCATCGGTCGCAAAGGCGTTGCTGTCAAAGACTTGCGACAGCGACTTGAAGAGTTGTCCGGAAAGAGGGTGCGCGTAGAAGTGGAAGAGATCGAAAAGCCTGATCTGGATGCGTATCTGGTGGCGGAGAACATAGTATCTCAGTTGGAGCGCCGCATTTCGCATGGCCGGGCGATGAAACGGGCGATCGGGCAGGCGATGCGGCAGGGCGCAAAAGGGATCAAGATCCAGTGCAGCGGCCGCCTAGGTGGGCGCGAGATGGCGCGCACCGATTGGCAGATGGAGGGCCGGGTACCACGAAACACCTTGCGAGCTGACATTGATTATGGTCTAGCTGAGGCGTTGACAGGGTTTGGCCGCATTGGTGTTAAGGTCTGGGTATACAAGGGCGAGGTGCTGGGCGACAAGCCCGAGCCCCGAGACGTGTATGTCAGCTAGACGGGGATTGAGTGAGGTGCGGACATGTTGATGCCAAAGCGGGTAAAATACCGCAAGCAATTCCGCGGACGAATGAGGGGCAAGGCCACTCGCGGCAACACCGTCGCCTTTGGCGAATTCGGCCTCCAGTCGCTCGAGCCGGCATGGATCACCAGCCGTCAGATCGAGTCGGCCCGTCGGGCGATGGTTCGCCACATGAAACGCCGCGGCAAGTTGTGGATTCGGATCTTCCCCCACAAGTCGGTGACCAAGCGGGCTGCCGAAACCCGGATGGGAAAGGGCAAGGGTGCAGTGGATCATTGGGTTGCGGTGGTCAAACCGGGAAGTGTGATGTTTGAAGTGGGCGGCGTGACAGAAGAGGTCGCTCGTGAGGCGATGCATCGGGCATCATACAAGTTGCCGGTCAGGTGCCAGGTCATAGGACGGCCAGACATCGGAGGCGGTGCATGATGCTGGTGCAGGAGATACGGAACACGGGTACGGCCGACGTTCGGAAGAAGCTAGAGGACGCGCGCGAGGAGTATTTCAATCTGCGGTTTCGACGGGCTTCAGGCCAGTTGGAGGACTATGCCCAGATCAGGGTAGTGCGCCGAGATATTGCCCGGCTGTTGACCATCTTGCGCGAGCGTGAGATTGCGGAATGGATTGGTGCAGAGGAAGGCAAGGGCGCATGAAAGCACAGCGGAAACTACTGGTAGGGGTCGTTGTCAGCGATAAGATGAGCAAGACTGTGATGGTGGAGGTTGGGCGAACGACTCGCCACAGGCTCTATGGCAAGGTATTGCGGCGCACCAAAAAGTACATGGCGCACGATGAAGAGAGTGTTTGCCGAGTTGGTGATCGGGTAGAGATCATTGAATCCCGCCCGCTTAGTAGGCGCAAGCGGTGGGCGGTGAAGCGAATCGTCCACAGTGCTCTTTAGGTGAGGTGGAGGGATGATTCAGCAGGAGAGCAGGCTCAAAGTTGCCGACAACACCGGCGCGCGGGAGGTATTGTGTATCCGAGTACTCGGCGGATCGAGACGCCGCTATGGCCGGGTGGGTGATGTCATCACTGTCACTGTCAAGGCTGCCAACCCGCACGGCTCGGTAAAAAAGGGCGACGTTGTGCGGGCGGTGATTGTGCGCACGGCCAAAGAGTACCGCCGTGACGATGGCAGCCACATCTGTTTTGATGACAATGCGGCCGTGATTCTGGATGGCGCCACCCACAATCCGAAGGGGACGCGGATTTTTGGCCCGGTAGCGCGTGAACTGCGTGAACGAGGATTCACGAAGATCATGTCGTTGGCTCCGGAGGTATTGTGACCATGAGGATTAAGCGCGGCGACACTGTCCTGGTTATCAGCGGGAATGATAGAGGCGAGACCGGCACGGTGCAGAGAGTGATGTTACGGGAGAGGCGCGTGGTGGTGAATGGTGTCAACATTATCAAAAAGCACCAAAAGCCGATGCAGACCGGCGGCCGCTCCAAGACGCAGCCCGGCATCATCGAGTTCGAAGGCCCAATCTCTGTCTCTAACGTCCAGCTTGTCTGTCCTAGCTGTCATGAGCCGACCCGGATTGGCTATGCCTTGGATGAAGGTGGCCTTAAATCACGGGTCTGCAAGCGGTGTGATGCAGTGATTGGGTGACATGCCCATGATCAGCGCTTGGGGTATTTGATTGCACCATGAATAGAGCCAGCCGCCGTAGGATGGGCGCTGCCCAAGGCAACGCCACTGGCCGACCGCGGTCTGGCAGTCGACCCGAGATCGGGATTAGGATCAGAGAGGGTTCGGAATGCCGAGATTGATGGAACGGTACCGGGAAGAGGTGCTCCCGGCTATGATGAAGGAGTTCGACTACTCTAACGCCTTGCAGGTGCCGAAAGTGAGCAAAGTGGTGGTGAATGTTGGTGTTGGCGAGGCGTTGGACAACGCGAAGGCATTAGACTTTGTGGTACAGGACATTGTCACGATCACAGGCCAGAGACCGGTCATCACGCGAGCCAAGACGTCGATTGCCAACTTTAAGCTGCGTGAAGGACGATCGATCGGCGTCAAGGTGACCTTGCGCGGCGAGCGAATGTGGAGCTTTTTGGATCGCATGGTGAACCTCGCTCTGCCACGACGGCGCGACTTTCGGGGTGTTTCCCCTGACTCTTTTGACGGCCGGGGGAATTTCTCGCTGGGATTCCGGGAGCAACTGGTTTTCCCGGAAGTGGATTATGACAAGATCGACAAGATCAGGGGTTTCGAAGTCACCGTTGTGACGACGGCCAAGACAGACGAAGAGGGCTACCGTCTATTGGCGCTCCTAGGTATGCCGTTCGCCGCTACATCCGGCAAGTCATAAGGAGGATTTGTGGCAAAGACCTGTATGCCCTATCGGGAACAGAGAAGAAAGTACAAGGTTCGGGTTCGGAATCGCTGTCGCAAGTGCGGCCGGCCGCGGGGCTTTATCCGTCGCTTTCAATTGTGCCGGATATGCTTTCGGGAGTTGGCTCTGGAAGGCAAGATTCCCGGCGTGGCCAAGTCCAGCTGGTAGGGGAGGCAAGAAGAGATGATTAGTGACCCTATCGCCGATATGTTGACTAGAGTGAGGAATGCGCTGATGGCTGGGCGTCCCTCCGTCTCGATGCCCAGTTCCGGGATCAAGCTGGCAATCGCCAAGCTGCTGCTGGAGGAGGGCTTTATTACCGGGGTCGAAGTGCTGCCGGAAAAGCCGCAACCTGTCTTGAGCCTGAAGCTCAAGTATGTTGGCCGGCGGCGCTCGCGCCGGCCGGTCATTGCGGGCATGAAGCGCGTCAGCCGACCTGGAAGGCGCATCTATACCCAGCGGTCGGACATTCCGTGGATACAAAGTGGAATGGGCATAGCTATCCTCTCCACTCCAAAAGGAGTGATTACGGGGCGCCGGGCGCGCAGATTGGGAGTGGGTGGCGAAGTGTTGTGCCATGTCTGGTAGGGAGAGTTGATTGTGTCACGGATTGGACGTTTACCCATCCCTGTACCTGATGGTGTAGAGGTTATCATAAGCGGCCCCAAGGTCCATGTGAATGGGCCCAAGGGCAAACTTGAGCGGGTATTCCACCCTGATATCCGCATTGAACTGACCGACGGTCAACTGCTCGTGAGTCGGCCAACTGACCAGCGTCACCATCGGGCGCTGCATGGCTTGACCCGCGCGTTGCTGAATAACATGGTCGTTGGAGTCAGCCAGGGATTCGAGAGAGTGCTGGAGATTGTTGGCGTCGGTTATCGGGCGGTCGTGGAGGGCGAGAGCCTGAGGTTGAGTCTCGGTTTCTCACATGCGGTGGTTGTTGATCCCCCCGAGGACATCAAGTTTGAGATTGAACCGCGCAGGAAGTTGATCACGATCAGGGGAATCGACAAGGAAATAGTGGGCCAGGTGGCCGCCGATATTCGCAAGCTACGCCCGCCAGAGCCGTACAAGGGCAAAGGCGTGCGCTATCTGGGCGAGTATGTGCGGCGCAAGGCGGGCAAGGCGGGCAAGGCTGAGTAATGAACATATCAGAGAAGAAACGGTTGGCACGGCTACGGCGTCACCGGCGAGTGCGTAAAAAGATCTCTGGTACAGCTGATCGGCCGCGCCTGAACGTCTACCGTAGCCTGACACATATCTATGGGCAGGTGGTGGACGACACCGCCGGTCACACGCTGGCATCAGCGTCCACCGTAGACCGGGAGGTGCGTTCCGCGGTGAAAGGGTTAGGAAAGACCGAGCAGGCCCGTGTTGTCGGGCAGGTGCTGGCGCGCCGCGCCTTGGAAAAAGGGATCAAGCTTGTGATCTTTGATCGGGGTGGGTGGCTCTATCATGGCCGGATCAAAGCATTGGCGGAAGGGGCCCGTAAAGAGGGCCTGGAGTTTTAACCGGGAGGAATCATGGGTCGACCCAAGCTCCGTGATCTGGATCAACCGGAGGAGCTAGACGAGCGTGTCATCGATATCAACCGCGTGGCCAAAGTTGTCAAGGGAGGCCGCAAGTTTCATTTTCGTGTAACCGTTGTCGTTGGTGACAATAAAGGCAAAGTGGGTGTCGGGATCGGAAAGGCACGCGGAGTGCCCGACGCAATCCGCAAGGCCATGGAACGTGGCCGAAAAAACATGCGTCTGGTGCCGATCATTGGCACCACCATCCCTCATCAGATCACCGTCAAACACGGCGGTGCGGTTGTCATGCTCAAGCCGGCGACCCCCGGAACTGGGGTTATTGCGGGTGGTGGAGTGCGCGCTGTGCTTCAGGCGGCCGGTATCAGGGATATCCTGACCAAGTCGCTTGGCAGTTCCAATGCCTTGAATGTCGTGCTCGCTACTGAAAAGGCGTTGAATGAGCTCAAATGGGTGGAAGCAGAGGCGGCCGCACGCGGCAAACCCACTCGGGAGATGATGCCCTTCTGGAGCAAGAGAGATGAGCGCTAGACTCAGGATCACTTTGGTCAAGAGCCCAATCGGCTACAATGTGCGCCAGAGACGTACGGCGCGCGCGCTGGGGCTCAGGCGCCTCAATTCAACTGTGGAGCATACCGATGCCCCCAGCGTCCGGGGTATGATCGCAAAGATCAGTCATCTGGTGAAAGTGGAAGAGGTAAAGTAGGATGAAACTGCATGACCTGCGTCCTGACCCGGGGAGCCGGAAGAAGCGCAAGCGAGTGGGTCGAGGTACCGGTTCCGGCCACGGCAAGACAGCCGGCCGTGGGACCAAGGGACAGGGTGCCCGCTCTGGTGGCGGCAAAGGCCCCTACTTCGAGGGCGGTCAGCTCCCGCTGGTGCGTCGCCTGCCCTTCAAGCGTGGTTTTACCAATATTCGCAAGATCTACTATCGGGCGGTGAACTTGGATCAGCTCACCTCGCGGTTTGCCCCCGGAGCGGAGGTGACACCTGAATCGCTGGCTGCCATCGGCCTGCTGAAAAAGCCCACCGATCCGGTAGTCATCCTGGGCCGGGGCGAGATCGACTGCGCCCTGACCGTCAAGGCGGACCGGTTCTCAGAGAGTGCCAAGGCCAAGATCGAGGATGCCGGCGGCTCGACGGAGACTCTGGAACGTTAGCCTGGTGCCGGGAGAGAGAAGATGATTGAAGCGGTTCGGAATGCCTGGAACCTGCCTGATCTACGGAAACGAATACTCGTCACTGTCCTGATCTTGGCGATCTATCGCCTGGCCGCGCACGTCCCTGTGCCGGGCGTGGACAGGGAGGCGCTGGCAGTGCTGTTGAGCGGTCAGTCGGCTGCCAGCAACCTTGTTGGTATCCTGAACATGCTGTCAGGTGGGGCGGTGGCGAACTTTTCCGTCTTGGCGATGGGGGTGTATCCCTATATCACGGCCTCTATTATCATGCAGCTCTTGCAGCCCATCATCCCGGCGTTGGAGGAACTGGCCAAGGAAGGCGAGGCGGGCCGGAATAAGATGAACATGTATACCTACTATCTGGCCATCCCGATGTCGGCTCTGCAGGCGGTGGGCCAGATTCGCCTATTCAGTGCTGGCCAGCTCACGGGTGGCTACCCCATCATGCCCGGGTTTGGGTTTAGCGGGGAGAGCTTGCTCCCGTCCGTTACCACTGTCATCACTATGACGGCGGGCACCATGTTTGCCATCTGGTTGGGCGAACTTATCACTGAACAAGGTATCGGCAATGGCCTTTCTATCATCATCTTTGGCGGGATTGCTTCGCAGATGCCAGCGAACATCGCCGGGTTGCTGGCCGACGATCAGAACCGTTGGCTGTACATGAGTATATTCATCTTGCTTACGGTAGTCACGGTGCTTTTCATCGTGGTGGTTCAAGAGGGTACCCGGCGCATCCCGGTGCAATATGGGAAGCGCGTACGTGGGCGGCGACAGTACGCCGGAGGCAGCACCCATCTACCGATCAAGGTGAACACGGCCGGCATGATCCCGCTGATATTTGCCCAGTCCATCCTCACTTTCCCTGCCGTCCTGGCTCAGTTCTTTGTTGGCTCGGAGACGGTCTGGCTGGCGAGTGCCGCTGTTTCAGTGGATCAGCTCTTTGGGCAGGCTAGGGGTTGGGTGTATTGGGTGGCTTACTTTTTGATGGTGGGTGGTTTCACCTACTTTTACACTGACGTGATGGTGCGGCAGCAGAATCTGCCGGAAACGCTACGAAAGCAGGGCGGCTTTATCCCCGGCATCCGCCCGGGCAGGCCAACAAAAGACTATCTGAACGGCGTCACACGCCGCATTACCCTGGCTGGGGCCCTCTTCTTGGGAATTGTAGCCGTCATGCCGGGAATGGTGCAGTTGGCTGGAGTTCGGGCCAATGTCCTGGTCATCTCCAGCGCCGGCTTGCTGATTGTGGTTGGCGTGGTGATTGACACCATGCGTCAGCTTGAAGCTCAGTTGCTGATGCGACACTATGAAGGATTCATCAAATAGGTGGGTTCCGTGGATTGTTGTCTTTATCACCCTGCAGCCCGACAAGTCGCATTCCCGTTGAGGGGAGAGTAGCGGTTGTCCAGTTACATCGTGTTGCTAGGCGGCCCAGGATCGGGCAAAGGGACCCAGGCGGAGATACTGGTTGAGGAGTTGGGTCTGCCACAGGTGTCCACGGGCGAGCTGTTCCGAGAACACCTAAAGGACGGAACCGAGCTGGGCAGCCTTGCTCGGGAATTTATGGATCGCGGCGAACTGGTCCCCGATGAGGTGACTATCGGCATGGTAAGAGAGCGATTGGCGAGGCCCGACTGCACCAGCGGGGCCTTGCTGGATGGCTTTCCGCGCACCATTCCGCAGGCAGAGGGGCTGGATGCGCTGTTGGCGGAGATGGAAGCGGAGCTGACCGTGGTTCCCTATATCAAGGTGAATCGGGACACACTGCTGCAACGTCTGGCAGGCCGCTGGACCTGTCGCCAGTGCAGCACCATGTATCATGTGGTTTTTAGCCCCTCGTTCAAAGCCGGCATATGTGATAGGTGCGGAGGCCAGCTTTACCAGCGGGCCGATGATACGCCGGAAACCCAGCTCAGGCGAATAGATGTCTACTTTGAGCAGACGGCTGAGCTCATCGAGTGGTACGGGAAAAAGGGGCTGCTAGTTGAGATCGACGGCGAGCAGTCTATTGGCGCAGTCGGCGCGGAACTGTTGATGGCTGTCCGTGAGCAGTGCCGGACATGAGACAGGTGGATGTGGCAATGATTGTCATAAAGTCTCCCTCTGAGATCGCGATCATGCGCAAATCGGGCGCGATCCTTGCCTTGGCTTTGCTGGCGGTGCGGGAGCGCATTGCCCCTGGGGTCACTACGGCCGAGCTGGACGCCATTGCGGAAGAGATTATTCGCTCGCACGGCGCTATTCCCGCGTTCAAGGGAGTTACCCAGCACAGCGGCCAGGCACCATTCCCGGCGACGATCACCTCATCGATCAATGATGAGTTGGTGCACGGCATCCCTGGACCGCGGAAACTGCGCGACGGAGATATCATCAGCATAGATTGTGGCACGATATTCAAGGGGTTTGTTGGTGATTCGGCTTTTAGCGCCCCGGTAGGCGAGGTGACCCAGGAAGCAGCCCGCCTGCTGGAGGTGACCGAACAGGCGCTGGCCGTCGGTATTGAAATGATGCGCCCCGGCAACCGGACTGGTGATGTCTCGCATGCTATCCAACAGCATGTGGAGACGAGGGGCTTTAGCGTGGTCCGAGAGTACACGGGGCATGGCGTCGGGCGGAGCATGTGGGAGCAGCCGCAGGTCCCCAACTATGGTAGTCCAGGTCGTGGAGCCAGGCTTCGGCCTGGAATGACCATTGCGCTGGAACCTATGGTTAATCAGGGCGCGCCTGGTACGCGTATACTGTCCGACCAGTGGACAGTCGCCACAGTGGACGGCAAGCCGTGCGCTCATTTTGAACATACGATTGCCGTGACACGTGACGGACCGGTGATTCTTACGCTGCCCTGAGGGGCACGGAGTGAGAGAGCTATGAAGGTGGGAGCTTCGGTAAAGAAAAGGTGTCCCAAGTGCAAGATAGTGCGGAGAAAGGGCAGGGTCTACGTGATCTGCGAGAATCCCAGGCACAAGCAACGTCAAGGGTAGGCGGGAGAGACAGCGATGGCGCGTATTGCAGGTATTGACTTGCCCCGCAACAAGCGGGTGGAAATCGGTCTGATGTATATCTATGGCATCGGCCGGTCGCGAAGCGTCGAGATACTGGCCAAGGCAGGAGTGGATTCGGACACCAGGGTGAAAGACCTGGTCGAATCCGAGGTCGCTCGGATTCGTGAGGTCATCGATCGGGAGTATCGCGTCGAGGGCGATCTGAGGCGCGAGATTCAGATGAACATCAGGCGGCTCCAGGAGATCGGTTGTTATCGAGGATTGCGGCATCGCCGGCATTTGCCAGTACATGGGCAGCGAACGAAGACAAACGCGCGAACGCGCAAGGGGCCCAAAAAGACGGTGGCAGGCCGCGGCCGGCGGCGCGGGGCCAAGAAAAAGTAGTAGCGTTCGCTGCATGTGGACGATGGCCTGCGGTATGGTAGGTGTCGTTGGAACTGAACGCTGTGGGTTGGAGGCGAGATGGGACGCAGTAGATCACATCGTACAACGCGCAAGGTAAAGCGCAACTTACCGCATGGTCAGGTGCATATTCATGCTACCTTTAATAACACGATCGTCACCGTGACTGATCTCCAGGGGAATGCTGTTGCCTGGGGAAGCGGCGGGACAGTCGGTTTCAAGGGCTCGCGGAAAAGCACCCCCTACGCCGCGCGGCTGGCGGCGCAACAAGCGGTCAAGAAGGGTCAAGACATGGGAATGCAGGAAGCTGACATCTTTGTCAAGGGGCCTGGCCCCGGACGGGAAGCAGCCATCCGTGCGATTCAGGCGATGGGATTGAGGGTCCGATCTATCACGGATGTGACGCCCGTCCCGCACAACGGATGTCGACCCCCGAAGAAGCGAAGAGTATAGTGTTGACTGGAGATTCGCATAGGGGCAGAGGTAGGCAGACCAGTAGACCTTTCGCTGCTTAGGAGGTATTGAATTGGCAAGATATACAGGTCCTTCGTGCAAGCTGTGCCGCCGGGAAGGAGAGAAGCTGTTTCTCAAGGGTGCACGCTGCCTTTCCCCCAAGTGCGCCTTTGAGCGGCGTGAGTACCCTCCGGGGCCTCACGGACGGGATAGCCAATGGCGCCGACGGCGCGCATCCGACTACTCTCGCCAGCTACGGGGAAAGCAGAAAGCGCGACGGGTGTATGGAGTACTGGAGCGACAGTTCCGGCGCTATTTT
>WSZX01000103.1 GCA_013139935.1 Ardenticatenales bacterium | reverse complement strand
CAACTGGTCACGATAGCCGAACGCGCCGCTCGATTGGTAGAGTGCGGAGCGTCCCCAGATCCGGCATGAGAGCGCCTGGTAGAGCAGCCAGCGATTCAGCAGTAGATCCAATGCCGGATCCGGCGTCTGTACTGACACGGTACCGAGGAATCGATCCCATGATCCATTCACTGCTTGCCAAGCAGCCTCTACCTGCGCCGGGTCCCGATACTTTTCGACCAGTTGCAGCGCCTCCTCCCGATCCGCTCCCTGGCCCAGCAGGAAAAAGACCTCCTTGGTTTCGCCGGCTGCCAGCCAAAGGTGTATCTGCAGCGCTGCGCATGGGTCCAGGCCAGCCCTCACTGTACCTGTCAGCCGGCCTCGTCTCAGGGCAGCCGGCCGGGAATGGCGCCCCCCGCGCCCCAGGAATTCAGTCCGGTCGGTGGTGAGGCCGTACGGCTCTTTGCTGGCGGCCAAAAAAGCCACCCGGTTGCCGAACTCCTCATTGTAGGCGTTCCGGGCCAGCAGCGCGTGGCTCTTGGCGTCAAACTCGGGCACTATGTAGGGTTGGTGTACGTCCCGTGTCGTGCCCAACACCCATTCCGCAATGTAGGTCGCCGTAATCCGCCGGTTGCGCCTCCACGTGTTCTCCAGTCGCAAGGCTATCACCTTCACAGGTGCATCAGGAGCAGCAAAGAGGCGCAAACTCTGCTTGAGGCCGTGGCTGTTCTGCTCAAAGATCGAATACCCGGCGCCGTGGCGGATGAGGCTGGCGGTTGGCGGCCCGGCAGGCAGACGAGTGGGTGACCAGACATGTCCTACTTCTTCATCCCGCAGATAGAGCGCCTCGCCGGGCGCGTCGGTCAGTGGATCATTCCGCCAGGGTGTCAACCGGTTCTCACCGCTGTTCTCCGCCCAGGTATAGCCCGCTCCCGCCTCTGACACAAGGAAGCCAAATCGCGGGTTGGCAATCACGTTGATCCAGGGAGCCGGGGTCCACTGGCCCGGCTCGAGATAGATGACGTACTCTCGCCCGTCGAGACCAAAGCCTCCCAGTCCATTGTCAAAGAGCAGATCGGTGGGCCGGTCCGGAGGTGGAATGGGTTCCTCGCCTTTAGGGGGGGCAAGCGTAGAAACAAAGGGCGGCAGCCGAATAGGCTGTTCATCCAGACGGACCAAGTGCCGGGCCAACGGACCGTTTTCCCCGTCCAATACCGCCCGGGCGGCCGTTTCCAGCAGTACCCTATCAACCTTGCCCACCTGTTCCGAACGAATCAGAAAGATGCCGCCGCGACGGTTCAGCCAGGCATCGCCTCCCGTCCGGGCAACCACCCGGTGCAATCGGTTGTGCAGCTCTTGGGAGTAGCTAGAATCCTGCAGGTTCAGGATGACCAGGTCAATCTGGAGACGCCTATTGCGCCAGTACGCGTGGGCGCGGCACAGCTCGCCAACTAGCGCCGTGTCGTCCTGGCTGCCTACCCTCACCAGGAGGATAGGATAGTCACCGGAGATAGCAAGAGGCCACAGCCCGGCCTGTCCCTTGCAGTTCTTTGCCAGTGTGGCGGGCTCCGCCCGCAGCGCCGCGTGGGGGTAGAGAAGAACAGAGAGCAATCTCTGAAACTGTTCCACCTCTTGCACGGTGAGCTCAAGCTGCTGCAACTCGCGCTCGATGTTCGCGCGGGCCAGGTCGAAACATCGTTTTACCAGATGAAGGGATTGATAGCGGCGGGCAAGGGCCAGCACTATAGGACGCGAGCCCGCTGCCAGTGTGACGAATGCGACCTGCGCCGTTGCGTGCGGCTCCAGGGTGACCTCCTGGGCCAGAGCCATGATTGGGTCCAGTGTCGCCCCAGTGGTTCCCGAGAGCCCCGGGATGGCCGGCCGCGCTTTGGCTGAGGATCTCATCAGAGCCGGTACGCCCAGGGCAGCCGGAGCGCGAGGTGTACCGCCGCGCCCCAGGAAACGGGCGCGATCGCTTTCGTGTGCGCCGGTGACCCTCCGGCCCGGCTCGACGATCGCCATATGGGCCAAGAAAACTACCTCATCCTCGGCCGATCGCGGTCGGCGACGAAACAGCAAACTGTTCGTTCCGGGTAGATACTCGCTCTCGATAAAGAGCTTGCTGAACGCCGGGTGACGCCGGTCGGAAGCTTGGGGCGCGAGCACGACCTCGCTGTAGGAAGTAAGCATCAGGCGCCGGGGTCGGTCGTCATGATTGGTCAGCGTGATGAGTCGAACTTCGACGTCGTCGCTCGGAGCGATGGTGATCTCCATCCGCAGTGAGATGTTGTCCTCCCAGCGATGGAACTCGGCCTTGTGGGCATGGAATTGAATTTCCTGCCCTTCTGCCACGGAACCGGTTGGCTGGAGGCCCGCTGACCAGAGGCGCCCGTCTTCCATGTCCTGAACATAGAGCCAGGTCCCCCAATTGTCCAGCGTGGTGTCGGCGCGCCATCGGGTAAGGTGCACGTCTCTCCAACGGCTGAAACCGGCGCCCGCACCCGTAATCAAGAGACCGTAGCGGCCATTGGAAAGAAAATGGACCTGTGGCAACGGTGCGTCTGCGGAGACACGCCAGGGACTCAATCCTGGACGCGGCTGCACCTCAGCAAAGGCTTCAACCTCACCTGGATGCGGCACCTGGAGCGGTACCTGCTCGGGCACTTGCTCCTGCAGGAGCAACTCGACGCTTTGTACCCGGAGGTCGGCGTGAAAGCGGCGAACCATAGCGCCATCGCCGAGGTAGTTGGCCAGGGCCAACAGAATCATGCCCTGGTGATGCGCCATGAAGGAACGTACTATCCTGCTCTCCTCGCCCAGGGAAAGCCGGGAGCGAGTATAGTCAATCGCCTCGTAAAAGCCATAGGTGCCAACCATCCCCAGCTCGGTCAGATGAGCGATGTTCCGCACCACCGCGCTCGGCCGGGTGGACAGGGCCAGCAACGAGGCATACGGCGAAATCACCAGATCGTCGCCGAGTCCCCGCTTGAAGCCCAGCCCAGGCACTCCGAAACCCCGGTACTGGTAGTTCAACTGCGCATCAAAGCCATAGTAGCCTGCTTCGGAAACGCCCCAGGGCACCCCCTTGCGGCGGC
>WSZX01000075.1 GCA_013139935.1 Ardenticatenales bacterium | reverse complement strand
GGGGCAGTCCGGTCAGCAGCGCCAGGGTGAAGAGCACTATCTCCGCGGCACCGGTAGAAATGAGAAGAAAGATCACTTTACGTACGTTGGCATAGGCGATACGGCCTTCCTCGATACCGGCCACGATGGAGGCGAAGTTGTCGTCGGTGAGGATGAGATCGGCCGTCTCCCGGGCCACGTCGGTCCCGCTTTTTCCCATAGCGACGCCAACCTGTGCCACATGCATTGCAGGCGCATCGTTGGCGCCGTCGCCGCTGACCGCTACGAAATGTCCGTTCCGTTGCAGGGACTGGACGATGTCCAGTTTTTGCTGAGGCTCCACCCGGGCAAAGACCCGGGCACGGCGGGTGAGCCTGTCCATGGCGACGTTGTCTACTGCCTGCCTCAGTTCCGGGCCGGTGACGACCTGTTCGGGGGAATTTGCCAATTCCAATTCCCTGGCGATGGCCAAGGAGGTGGCGGGGTGATCGCCTGTGATCATAGCCACCTCAACGCCCGCTTTCCGGCAATCCATCACGGCGGTTTTAGCCTCAGCGCGCAACGGGTCGATCATGCCCACCAGGCCGATCAGAGTCAATTCTTTCAGGTGCTCTTCTGAGAACACCTCCTGTGGGCCCAATACGATCTCCCCCGCGGCCAGAGCAATGATCCGGTAACCCTTGCCGGCCATACTATGTGCCTGCTCTTCCAGCAACGACGGATCCAGCTTCACCGCCTGGCCCGGAGCGGACATGGTGCTGCACATGGGCAACAGCCGTTCCAGTGCGCCTTTGACAAATGCGTACTGCGCGCCGTTGACTTCGTTCAGGCTGGCGGAGAACAGACGTTCCGATTCAAAAGGAATGGAGGCTATCTCAGGAAAGGCGTTAGCGGTTTCCGCCTTGATAATCCCGGCCTTATGGGCCATCACCAGCAAAGCCACGTCAACGGCATCGCCGTGGTGGGCCCAGCCATGGTCACGATGACCGAGAAAACCCTCGTTGGCCAGGACCGCAGCCCGGCACAACGGTTGCAATAGTGTCTCTTCCTCTGGTGAAGGCGTGCCCCGTGAAGTGACGATAGTCCCTTCCGGTTCCGCGCTCTCACCGGTCACCTCCCATACTTCGCGGCCGGGGAAGGCGATGCGGCGCACAGTTAGCTGATTCACGGTCAGGGTGCCGGTCTTGTCTGTGGCGATGAAGGTGCAGGAGCCCAGTGCCTCCACGGCTACCAGCCGGCGGACAATCACGTTGCGCCGGGCCATACGCCGCATGCCAATGGCCAGCGCCACTGTGAGCGCCACCGGCAGGCCCTCGGGAATGGCCGACACGGCAAGGGCAACTGCGAACAGAAAGATCTCGCCCAGCGGCATACCGCGCATGAGCATTACCCCTGCCATGAGCAAAGCTGCCACACCGACCAGAATGGCCACCCATTGGGTGAACTTCTCCATCCGGACCAGCAGTGGGGCCTTTGCGGCCCTTTTGTACAGCACGGCCTCTGCGATGCGTCCCAGTTCCGTAACCAGAGCCGTACCCACCACCACCCCCAGGCCCCGTCCCCGGTTTACCATAGTACCGGCAAAGGCCATGTTGATCCGGTCTCCCAATGCGTTGTCCCCTGTCAATATCTTGTCCGAATCTTTCATTACTGCCACAGACTCACCGGTGAGCAGGGACTCGTCCACCTCCAGGTCGTGACAGTCGAGCAGGCGTAAGTCAGCGGGGATTCTTTCACCCGATTCCAACAACACGATATCGCCGGGAACCAGCTCTTCCGCGTTGATCTCGTGTGTATCGCCCTCGCGCAGCACCCTGCTGTTGCTGGTCACCAATTGTTGCAGTGCCCCCGCCGCACGTTGGGCAGAATACTCCTGGATGGTACCGATAATGGCGTTGACCAGCAGAACCGCGCCTATAAAGCCGGCGTCGGACCACTCATGGATCGCCAGGGAGAACAGGGCGGCCGCAACCAGGACATAGATCAGCGGGCTTATGAACTGATGCAGGAAGACAAGGGCAATGCCCGGGGGATGGGCGCGGGGCAACGCATTGCGGCCGTACTGCTCCAGACGGGTAGCGGCCTCCAGGCGGCTGAGTCCGTGGTGCGAACTGCGCAACGCGGTAAGCACGCTATCACCTGATTCGGCATAGGGCGCAGATTTTGAGACCATTATCGCTGCCACAATATTAACTGCATTTCTATGGGAACACGCACCTCTTGATGATAAGGCATGATGCGAGGCGTAAAATCTTCGGCAGGACGCGTTGCCGCGATTTGTGCATGGTAGAAATAGCCATTGACGGCGCCGGGGATCGCGTCTCCTCGTTTCATCGGTTCACAGACAGGTTCCTCCCCATCTTGAGGCTCCGCATAGAGTTCAATCTGAACCATATCCGGTTCCAATTCTCCAAGATACACTTGAACCGAAAAAGACCACTTATTTTCCTTCTGGAGGACCTCGATATTTCCAAAATGGACATCATGCCAATATTTTTTCAGTTCTGTCGCCCAGGAATGGAGTTCCTTTGCAAGCTTACCGTTCTGCGCACTTCGGTGCTGAAATGAGTAGGCGGCCGGCAAGTAAATTTTTTCAACATACTCACGCACCATGCGGTTGCTGCTGAACTCCGGCGCAAGTTGGGCCATGCTGGCCCGCATGCGTGCCACCCAGGACCGCGGGATTCCTTCCGAATCGCGCGCATAGAACTCGGGAACGATCTCGTTTTCTAACAGATAGTAGAGTTGTTCGGCCTCCGCGCTATCCCAGCCAGGTTCGGAATGTTCTTTACCATCACCGAGTGCCC
>WSZX01000463.1 GCA_013139935.1 Ardenticatenales bacterium | reverse complement strand
AAGGTGTCGGCCGGCGCCTATGCCAGGATCGCGGTGGCGCGATTGATGATGACGAAGTGGATGTGGCGGTTCGGCCGGAGGACTATATGCGGTGGGGAATCAATGGCCACCGCTCTGTCGTTTGGGTATTCCCGCAGAATGCCGACTAGGCACTTGTTAAGGAATAACCTCCCGTTTTCAATGGTGATTCACGGGTAGAGCGGCCACAAAACCGCCAAGTTGTTTTTTCAACAAGTACTAGGCCAGGCGGCCGTCCAGCTCCAAGGCGGCCGCAATACCCTGCATCGCCTGCAGCACAAAATCGATGTGCCGCCAAAGGTCCCAACTCGCCAGTGGAGGGCCGGCCGCGGCTATGAACTGATCGGTCGCCTTGACCACCTCTTGCCGGTTCACTCCGGCTGCAAAAGAGCGGTCTTTCCACTTCTTTTTCACCGATTTCAGACGGACGTCTCGGATGTCTTTGCTCGGCCGGACCAGGGCGGTGGCTGTGATCAAGCCGGTGATGTCATCGCAGGCCGCGAGGGCAAAATCGACCAGTGCGGCCGGCTGCACCCCGGTTCCGGCCGGGTAGTGGGATAGCACGGTACGGATGATTTCCTCTTCCCAGCCCCGCTCTCGCAGTTTCTCCGCACCTTTGATTGGATGCTCATCCAGCGTAGGGTGGATCTCCCAATCAAAGTCATGGAGCAAACCCACCGTCGCCCACCGTTCCTCGTCCTGACCCAACTCGCGCGCGTAGGCTCGCATCGCCGCCTCAACAGCGAGCATGTGCTTGATCAGGTTCGGGTTCTTGGTGAATTCGGTGACGACTTGCCAGGCATCCTCGCGTCCTTTCATTGACCGTCCTTTGGCAGTGCTTTTCCTGTGGTTGCCATCATTTGGTGTCTCGCCTGTGTACGGCCCTCCCCGTTGGCTCGGGGAGCGACATGGCGGCCGCACCAGAAGCGCTGGCCATGCCTCGGCCGGCAAAGCCAAGGGTGATCAGGGCATTGATCATCCACGAATAGGCCTGTCCTGGTTGAATCGTCACGAACTGATCACGTCGGATTCGCTTGGCAAGCCGCCCAACAGTGGGGGACAAGCTCCACCAGCGAGAATCGAAAGGGGCCGGCCAGAGCGTCGCCACCTAGCAAGGCGGCCGTCTCCCAAATCATCAAGCAATCCAGCAGTCGTTCCGGTTCGGAATCGGACCGTCACGGTCCCCCAGGGCGGCAAGTCTGCCAGCTGCAACCTCAGGAGAGATGCCGCGTCACCCGGATTGCTCATTGACTGACTCCTTTGATGATGTTCTGTCAAGCATGCAGAACGGTGCAGTTCCTCATTCGGTGTCAGCGCATCCCGCGCTGCTCTGAGGAATCCTCCGGATGCGCCTCCACACAATCACTCATGTGCTCCAGCGGCGAGTATGGTATGTCATCTCTCAAGCTGCACTTGTTAAGGAATAGCTTTCCGTTTTCAACGGTGATTCACCGGAAGAGCGGTCACAAAAACCGCCAAGTTGCTCTTGAACAAGTACTTGTGTGCGCCCGGCGACCTGGATAATAAAAGGCGCACTAATCGATCGATATCCTTGCGCCCATAACCGGCGGCGGAACCTGCCTGACCAGGTCGATCAGGGCGACCACGAGTGCTGGAATCTCCCGAAGGTATGACCAACCGAGGGAGCGTCGAGAATACGAGTGCAAATCGGCCGATGCGCCCACCGCTTCTATCCCTAACCGGTCACAGATGAACAGGGCCCGCGGTAGATGGAACTCCTGAGTCACCAGCACGGCCGAGTCCACGCCAAAGATGGCACGGGCGCGATAGCAGGTGTCATAGGTGCGCCGTCCGGCATAATCAGGCTGCATGTCCCGGGCCGGGACTCCGTGCGCCAGGGCATAATCCATCATGCGGCCGGGCTCGTCATAATCTTCGGACCGGTTGTCTCCGCTGAAAAGGAGTTTCTCAACTCTGCCTGCCTGGTAGAGCCACACGGCTGTCTCCACCCGGTCCCGCAGCATCGAACTCAGCCGCCCGTCGGTGTGGATTCTGGCGCCGAATACTATGGCCACCCGCGCTGACGGGACGTCCGCCGGCTGAAAGATGTCTGGGCTGTAATGCGAACGAATCCACAGATTCCACAGAAAGGGGGACGCAGCCAGGCCCACGACTCCCGCAGCCACAAGCAAGCGGATTTTGAGCCTCATTTCGCGGTTCCGTGGTCGATTCCCCACTCGTCCAAGCCCGTGGCCTGGAGCCGGAGCAGTTGATGGATACCGGTGGCCACGATGCTCAGGGTGGCATCCAGCGCTGCCTGCTCAAAAGGCTCTCCCTCGGCCGTCACCCAGCCGCATCTCTCTATCCTCTGGCAGAGCCAGTGGGGAAGCCGCTCCTTACCTGTTGCGCCACACAACGCGCGCGTCTTGCCAAACTCTGCCAACAGGGATCCTTTCTGGTGCTCGACGTATCCTGGTGTCATGCGCACCAGGCGTGATTTGCTTGCTGGTCGACCGTCCGGCCGCATGACTGCCTCTTTGCTGGTTCGTTGATCTGGCATAGATTATAACACGCGCGTCACCGCAGGTCACTAGTACTAGCTCAGTAACAAGTTGGTCCTGTTGTGACCGCTCCACCCGTGAATCACCATTCAAAACGGGAAGTTCCTCCTTGGCAAGTGCTAGTGATTCGTTCGCGCTGCGATGCA
>WSZX01000091.1 GCA_013139935.1 Ardenticatenales bacterium | reverse complement strand
CCTCCCTGCGAGATCGGTTGGCGCCCGACACGCTCGCAGCCGACAGCCTACAGGCCTACCGGGGCGGCTATCTGCCGCGGGAGAGGCGGTCGATTGAACGCGGATTACGGAATGGGGAGGTGCGCGGGGTAGCTGCAACCAATGCGCTTGAACTCGGAGTGGATATCGGTGAATTGAGCGCTTGCGTGTTGGTGGGCTATCCGGGGACCATAGCCAGTACCAGGCAGCAGGCTGGTCGTGCCGGACGGCGTCTGGGAAGTTCGGCGACGGTGTTGGTGGCAACCGCAAACCCGCTGGATCAGTACATCATCACCCATCCGCAGTATCTATTCGATCGCAGTCCTGAACATGCGCTAATCAATCCGAACAACCTGGTCATCCTCGTCAACCATCTCAGGTGCGCGGCATTTGAACTCCCCTTCGAGATTGGCGAGACCTTTGGGGAGGTCGGCGAGGTAAAAGATATCCTGGATTTCTTGAGCGATGCCGGTGATCTCAACCGTGGACGGAACAGGTATCACTGGGTGGCAGACGGTTACCCTGCGGCAGCGGTTTCCTTGCGCTGTGGGAGCAACGATAACTTTGTCATACAGGATGTCTCCGACCCGGATCGGCCGGAGGTAATTGGCCAGTTGGAGCGGGAGAGTTGTCCGTCTCTGCTGCACGAGGGGGCAATCTATCGTCATCGCGGTCAGAGCTTCCTGGTGGAGGCGCTCGACTGGGAAGGTGCCCGGGCGGACGTGCGGCGGATCTCGGCCGAGTACCATACCCGCGCCAGTCTCTCATGTTCGCTGCAGGTCTTGAGGGTGGAGGAATCCGTCCGGGCCGGCATGGTTCGAAAGCATCACGGCGACGTCTTGGTCACCAGCCAGGCAACCGCCTATCGCAAAGTGAAAAGCACCACGAACGAGACGTTGGGATGGGGAGAAATCGACTTGCCTTCGCAGGAGCTAGAGACAACCGGCTACTGGATCACGCTGATGCCCGAGTTGACTACCGAGTTACAGGAGGCCAAGGTGCTGCTTGCTCCGATTGACTATGGTCCAAACTGGGTGGAGCAAAGGGCCAAGGCCGCAGCAAGGGATCACGGCCGCTGCCAGCACTGCGGCGCCCAGGAACGCCCCGGCCGGCGTCATGACGTGCATCATGTCCAGCCTTTCCGCACCTTTGGCCATATCTCCGGCGTCGACGAGCGGTACTCGCAGGCCAACGCCCTCAGGAATTTGATCACCCTATGCCCCATCTGCCACCGCAGAGCCGAGAGCCGGGTCCGCATCCCCAGTCCGATCTCCGGGCTGGCGGGTGTGCTGCGAAACCTAGCTCCGCTCTACCTGATGTGTGATGCGCATGACATACTCGTGTTGACAGGAGACGATGGACCGACGGTGACAGTATACGAGCGGGTATCGGCCGGGGTGGGCTTTAGCCAGCATCTCTATGCGTTGCACACAGAGCTGTTGGAGGCTGCCCTGGACCTGATCGGCGCCTGCCCCTGCCTGGATGGCTGCCCCGCGTGCGTGGGGCCCGTGATTGCGGGAGGCGCATGTGGGGGACCCCCGGACACCAAAAGGGGGACGTTGATACTGCTGGAGGGGATGCTGCGCGCGTGATGCGGGTCTAGCGCGCTCTAAACATCGCTGGCGGGAAGTTGAAACGCGGGAGGAAAAAATAGCGTCCGCCAGCGGGGGGTGCTGGCGGACGCTCGCGCCAAAGGAGGAAACAGCAACGAACCTGATGATCGAAACGTTCGCCTCAACAGGCTCGCGCCTTGACAATCATGATATCCTGTTTGCCCTGGCTAATCGAGTGATGCAGCGCACCCAATATATGTGACAGATGTCACAAGCGGACTAGTCCACTCAGGGGCGGAACGGCAGCGCCGGGTCGGTGTGGGGACCGCCTGGTGACACAAAGCTCTCCCAGTGCCCCTTGGATTCCAACAGGCCGTACGAAAAGATGGCGTGCCCACCCGTCTGCCCCGGTGGGATCGCCGCTCGGGCAATCGCGATCCGCGCGGCTATCTCGCCAAAGTCGTCATAGCCGCCTCCAATGCCGGCCACGATGTACCGTCCGGCGGCGTGATCCTGGAAATCGTTGATCAGGGTCTCAAATCGATACTGGGTCCAATAGTCAGCGCTGTAGTTTGCCGGGTAGATCATGGGAAAGAGGATGTCAATGATGCCGGCTTGTATCCACCCTTGACTGTCCTGATAATAGAACTCTCGTCCCTCCCTCGCTTCCCACCCCCATCGGTCCTGGTAGATCGGCCAGACGGCGGCGGAGAGCTTTACTCCTGACGGCATGGCCTGGTGCGCTCGCCGGACCAACTCGGTCACCTGGGCTCGCTGCCAATCTTCCCAACCGGCGCCAAAGCAAGCATCCCCAGGAAAGCGGTCGATGCTGAATGGATCACAAGAGTATTGAGGCCCAGCGTAGCGTATATAGTCCAGGTGCATCCCGTCGATCTCGTATCGAGCGGCAATATCGGCGACTAACTCTACTATGTGATCGGTCACTGGTGGAGCGCCAGGCGATGCGTACAGGTAACCATCGTTCAGCTTCATGGCCTGTTCGCTGTCGTCCCAATGCCGCCAGTCCGCCCAGCCGGTGTCGGGCCACCAGGACCAGGTCCAAAACGGATGGTGCGGCACGGTGTTGGTGGGCGGCGCCAAACTCCCGGACCATGTGGGGTAGACGTTGACGTAGGCATGGACTTGCAGGCCGGCCGCATGTGCCCGGTCGATCATATGCCCCAAAGGGTCCCAAAGAGGATCGCGCCCCAGCTCA
>WSZX01000243.1 GCA_013139935.1 Ardenticatenales bacterium | reverse complement strand
GATTGTGGCTCTGGACACACCGGAAGCGCTGATCCGAACACTGGGAGTTGAGAAACGACTGGCGTTCACCATTCCAGAGCATCAAACGGCGCCATCATTGAAGGACCTGCCGCAGGTGCAGCGTGTCGAGCAATCCGGCGAGCGTATGATCGTTTATGGTCATGGCGAGCGATTCGTGGGTTCAGTGATTGATGCAATGGAGGCGGCCGGGGTGCAGTACCAGGACCTGCGCACCGAGCAGCCCGATCTGGAAGATGTCTTTATAGCCCTTACCGGGCGAGAGATGCGGGAGTAGAGCCATGCGAAGCTTTAAAACACTTGCCTATGTCAATCTCAAGCTATATCTGCGCGAGCCGATGGCGACGTTCTTTACCCTGGCATTCCCTCCGCTGCTGGTACTGCTTTTCGGGGCCATGTACGGCAATGACCCTGCGGCGATGTTTGGCGGCTATGGCTCGATGGACATCTCCATGCCGGCCTATACCGCTCTGATCCTGAGCACAGTCGGCTTGCTGGGTGTTCCTATCACTATCAGTGGTTACCGTGAAACCGGCGTATTGCGCCGCTTCAAGGCTACTGCCCTGAGACCCATCACCTACATAGCGGCCGATGTGGTTGCGAATCTGGTCATGACTTTGCTCGGCATGCTGGGTCTGGTGGTGGTCGGCTGGTTGCTATACCGGGTGCAGTTTGAGGGAAATGCGGTAGCGGTGGGTTGCGCTGTCATTTTCGGCGGGCTGGGCATGTTCTCTGTCGGGTACTTGATCGCCAGCCTGACCCCAAACGCGCGAGCGGCGCAGGTAATCGGCATGGTGATCTTCTATCCGATGATGTTTCTCTCCGGGGCCGGCATTCCGCTCGAGGTATTGCCGGAATCGATCCAGGAAATCTCGGCCTTTTTGCCCCTCACCTATGTGGTGAAACTGCTGCGCGGACTCTGGTTCGGAGGAACCTGGGGAGATCACTTGGTCGAGACGGCCGTTATCGGGGGCGTGCTCATTGTCTGCACTGCCCTCGCGGCTCGCTTCTTCCGCTGGGAGTAGGGTCATTTTTGGGGCGGAGAAGAACGAGAATGATCAAGGTGGTTTCGTTCACTTTGTTCACAGCACTGGCTATTATCGTCCTGGTTCTAGCCGGGGGAGCAGGTGCGGGGTATGCGCCAGAATCAGGAGCACGGGGTACGGGCGACACGCTTGCATACAGGGAAGTTTTCGAGGGTATCGAACTGGCACCTGACAATACCGTGATTCTCTCCAATGAGACGGACGGATCATTTTGCAGGGATTTCTCAGTTCTCTTGTCGCGATTGCGTCGCGATTGCGTCTCGAGTGGGTCACGCTGGAAGCTGCCGAGGTGCCTGAATCGGTAAGAGACAAGAATCTCATTATCGTGGGAAGGCTCGATTCCGAATACGCGGGAGATGTGATTGCAGAGTTGATGCCACGGGAGCAAGTGGACTACCTTCGGCAGGACGGGCGCTATTCTGTGTTCAAAGAGGACAGCCCCTGGAACGACAGTCGAATCGTTTACATCAGTGCAGGTTTAGATTTGCTGCTCACCAAAAAGGCAGCAGAACGGACAATCACCTCCATCCTGGATGCGGCCCAGGACCGGGCAGAGTGGTACGTCCCTGCCTTGAGCGTCTCACGCGAGGAAGCAGCGGCGCACATCGCTCAGATCCAGCACGTGCCTGATGATGACGAATTGCCTACAGAGAGATTGGGCATAGATGTCGATGCCAAATCCGCTAGAAGGGTCTCTGCTGAAGAGGCGGCCGCTGATGTGGAGCACCTGTTTTATCTGCTGTCCCACGGGTGGTGCGGGTATGGATACTGTGCCACCAAGGGGGATTTCGATGCTGCCAGGGAAAACATTCTGGAAAGGCTCGAAAAAGAACCCAGATGGTCTCCCGATGATCTGACTCAATTGGTGCACGAGCACCTCTCCTTTGTCCACGATTGCCATCTCCGCCTGGGTGACAGAAGCTTTTGCAGACATCTGGACTTTTGGTATGACACGAGCCTGGAACTAGGCAAGAGAGGGGGAGAGTACCATTTTATTTCTGACAACGTTCAATACCAGGTTGTGTCGATTAACGGGCAGCCCCCGGCGGACTTTACGTTCCCGTCACTGAATGCTCAGGGTGATGCCATCTACCGGGTGGCGGTGCTTTCCTATTCCGCTCCGGAGCCACTGGTGTTGATAGCACAGGATGGCGATGAGCAGAGCCAATTGGAAATCCAGTTGTCTGGTTTGGCTTTTCATTCAGGAGACAGATTCGGGGAGGAGAGGATCGGCGGGATTCCAGTCCTGCGTGTCCGTTCGTTTGATGATCGCTATTCCGATGAACTCGAGCGATTTCTTCAGGCGGCCGTCAAATACAAAGGCGAACCGTACCTCATCCTCGATATCAGGGGGAATCCAGGCGGAAACACTCGTTGGCCAAAGGGGTGGATCGCCCGGTTTACCGGTTCAAGTCCTTCATTGAAACATATTCTGACTGAGCTTGTCAGCAGAACAACGATGGTGGGCCGGGCCAACTATTTTGCAGAGATGTTGGATGATCACCCAAAACAGGACGCACATTGGCTACTGGCCGAGATAAATGGTTATCAAGGGCAGGCGGATGCCTTTGATCGACCAACCGTGGCGCCGCACTGGACGCCGCTTCAGTTTCCGGGCACGCGGATGATCCCCAATGAAACCACGCTGATTATCATAGCCGATCGAGGTGTGTATTCGGCCGGAGAAGGGCTTCTCAGCTTTGTGTTCCGGCAGGTAGAGAATGTGGTCGTGGTGGGGGAGAACAGCGGGGGGCGGTGACATTCGGCCAAGTGAGCACCCATCGGCTCCCCCACTCTAATCTTCGGGTTACTTTGCCCATCAAGCTCAACGCCATGGTGGATCTAGAGTGGAGAGAAGAGAGAGGGTACTATCCTGATCTTTGGGTTCCACCGGTGGACGCATTGAACTACGCGGTTGCCGCGGCCAGAAAGGGGACGATCACAACGCAGAAGGATCTGTCGGAAGGGTATTTCGCGGCAGCGTTTGTGCCCGAGAGACGACTGAAAAGTAACTGCACAAGCG
>WSZX01000317.1 GCA_013139935.1 Ardenticatenales bacterium | reverse complement strand
AGTCGCCTACGTGACCGGTGGAGGCGGATTCCTTTGAACCGATTGCCGTCTGCCAACGCGATGCGGCCTCGGTCTTGGCTGTTGCACAAGATGCGCCAGGTCTCGAACGACCGGCCCGAAACCCCCGCTGTCGGTCCTCGAATGCCAGGTCCGAACCAGCGCATGTTGGCCGCAAACCCCGCAAGGAGGGACTGGCGTGGCAAATAGACGGATCAGCGTCATTGTTCGCGGCCGGGTACAGGGGGTGAACTTTCGCTGGTATACTCGCCAGCGCGCGATGGAATCGGGTATCGTGGGGTGGGTGCGTAATCTGCGGGGTGGGGACCGTTTGAAGGTGGTGGCCGAAGGTTCTCAGGAACAACTGGCGGATCTGATACGCTTTCTACATGAGGGACCGCCGTCGGCTCGCGTTGACGATGTTGAGGTCGCCTGGGAACCGGCCAGCGGCGAATACAGGGATTTTCGGGTCAGATTCCGATGAGGGATAACCGCGAACGGCTAGCCTGGTCCGCGCTTTTGGTTGCGTTTGCTCTCTTTCTGGCGCTTCTTGTTGGGATACCCTTGGGCATCTTTCAGTGGATACAGCGTGCGACCATTGATCCCCTGATAGTGCTGCAAGTGATGAAGGGTACTGCTCAGGTGGAGCAACCGGGTGACCCCCGTCAGCTCGTTTCGGCCGGGCACGCACCAGTCAACATCAAACCTGGTGCGGTCATAATCAACGACGCCGAAGCCGAGACCTTGCTCATCGTCAGCAGCCCGAGCGGGGAGTACCCGCTGGGCACCGTTCAGATTTATCCTCATACTGAGCTTGAGATCAGCCTGGCAAAATCCCCTCGCTATGAGCAGAGCAGGGGTTCACACAGGATCGAAATAGTGGTGGCGACCGGGCGGATCCGGCTCGGACTGGCGAGGGATGTCGCTCGCAACACCGATATCCGCTGCCGGACTACCCATGCTCACTTTTTGTTCTGGGGTGCCGGCAGCTATTCGTTGGATGTGGATGACCAGCAGTCTCAAGTGACAGTCCGTGAAGGCAAGGTGACCATTGTTACACACGCCGACCAGCTAGAGCTGGATGAGAAGCATCGGGCCGTGGTGGGAGAGGATGGGCTCCTGACCGGGCCGTTGCCGCCGGAGCGGAATCTCGTTGCCAATGGGAGCTTTCACCAACCGATCGAGCAGGATTGGCAGATTCGCACTGATGCGACCGACAGCAGCCAGTCGGCCGGCCAGGTGGAGATCACTACCATTGGCGGCAAAGAGGCGGTTCGGCTTGTCCGCAGCGGAACCGGTCACGCAGAGACCGGCATTCACCAGATCCTCAACCAGAGCCTGAATGGTTACCAGTCACTTACCCTGCACCTGAGCGCTCGGCTGGACTATCAGAGTCTGGGAGTCTGCGGTGCGCTGGGCAGCGAGTGCCCGCTCATGGTACGAATCGACTACAAGGACACGGCCGGCAGCACGCGCCAGTGGGTTCAAGGATTCTATTACTGGGTTGACCCAGCCGTCTCGAATCCGACCCTCTGCGAAACGTGTCCCCCTCCGCGCCAGGAACACGAACAACAAGGCCAAGGGATCCAGTTCTTCTATGATTCGCCAAACTTGATAGAACTGCTGGCCCAAGATGGACAATCTCCCCTGAGCGTCGACGAGATCACCCTTTATGCCTCGGGCCACAGCTATGATGTTCAGGTCAGCGAGATTGAACTGCTGGTAGGAGAGTAACCGAGGGCATCAATCCCCCCAATCCCACCTCTGCTTCTCTCTCCCGTCGCGGCAGCCCCTTTTTCAATACCCTCTCAGCCTAGCCAGAACCGGCCGTGGGAGGTAGCAGGAGGTATGTGCGTCGGTATCGCGCGCGCAGAGCGCCGCTGGAGTAGAGACGGCAACTGGCCGGGACCAGCGTTCTCGTGCATCGTGTTCTGCCGCGGCGCCCCGACCTATTGGGAATCGAATCCCAGGCCCCGTTCCTTGAGGGAGACGTACTTGCCCTGGCCGATGACGACGTGGTCGAGCACGTCTATGTCCAGCAACTGGCCTGCCTTGACGATCTGCCTGGTTATCACCACATCCTCGGGCGACGGAGTTGGGTCTCCTGAAGGGTGATTGTGGGCAACGATGACAGCCGCCGAGTTGCGGCGGATCGCCTCCCGGAACAGCTCACCCACGCGAATCGTTGACGTGTTTAGGCTGCCTATGTAGATGGTGGCGATCGTCAATACCCGGTTGCGAGTGTCCAGCAGGATCACGCGCAACTGCTCCTGTTCGAGTGTGCTCATGTCCAACATGAGCAGGTTGGCGGCATCGGCCGGGGAGCGGATCTGGGCGCGTTGGTCGGGAGCGGTGAGCATTAGCCGCCGTCCGAGCTCCAGAGCGGCCTTGATCTGCGCCACCTTGGCGGTCCCCACCCCCTTCACCTCTACCAGGTCGGCCACCCCCGCGCGGGCCAGACCGGAAAGCCCTTCGAAGCGAGCCAGAATCGACTCTGCAAGACGAACCGCATTCTGTCCTACCCCCCCCACCCGCAGGATGACGGCTAGGAGTTCTGCATTCGAGAGCGCTGAGGAGCCATAGTACAGCAGCCGTTCGCGCGGCCGGTCATCCCGAGGGATGTCTGCTATCGTGGGGTTGTACTCGACCAGATCGGTGTCCACCATGTTCCGCGTCCAGATTTGCGGTCAATATACTTGATGCGCGATCGCCTGTCAAGCCAACGTTGCGCGGTGTCGAGAAACACAAAAGACGCCGCCCCCTCTGCAGCGCCACGCGCCACTAGGGAAACCTACATCTCTCTCCTCCCGCCGCGGGTCTCTTTTCAGTCCCCACAATCCATCGTCCTCCGCCGGTTGAATGGGCGTTGGCACCGTTGGTGGGATGTTGGCGACGGCCGGCAAGGTCGGTGCGTGGCGGCGTTCGGGAGGGCGTCACGCCCAGCGTGTGTGCGAGGAACAAGGGCAGCCAAGTCCGCGGGTTGTGGTATAATCCCGGCCATATCTTGGAGGAACTCATGCCGATTCCACTTCCCTCGCTTAGCGACATAAGTACCGCCATCACGCTGCTCGTGATCCCGGTAGCCGCCTGGGGCGCGGCCCTCTGGTTCGGTCTGATCATCTGGACATTCAAGGATGTGCGAGCGCGTTCGCGCGACCCGTTTGCTCAGATCCTGGCTGCGTTCATGGTCGGGGTGTTGACCGCTCCCGGTTGGTTGATCTACCTGATGCTCCGGCCGCGGGAGACTCTGGCAGAGGCCTATGAACGAGCGTTGGAGGAGGAAGCGCTTTTGCAGGAGATTGAGGAGAAAGCCGCTTGTCCGGGCTGCTCCAGGCCGATCCAAGACGATTGGAAGATATGCCCCCACTGCCACACACGACTGCGCAAGGATTGCCCGGATTGCGGTCGGTTGCTGGAATTGCAGTGGAACCTCTGCCCCTACTGTGGTAGCGGCCCTGGCGGGGGAGTCTCAATGCCCACCGTGGAATCGGAGCTACCTCCTGACCGCCAAGACGCCGGGCCGTCACCGGCCGTGGACCGGCCGGAACCCAGCCCCGGGGATGACTCTGCACCAACTCCTGACCCGTCCTTGTGAGGAAGTGATGTCCCGCCGGCTTGGGCCCGGAACTCCATGGCCGAGCCGGCTGGTTGGGGTGATCGAGTGTTGAAGCGGCCAGCGGGGAAATCAGCAGAGCGGGGTTTGCCGGCCAGGGCGAAAGAGCAATCTGATGCGCGCCGGGACATGTGGCGCGCGCTGGGTCAGATTGTTCCCCGGGTCGAATCGCGTGATACGTTGGGATCAACAATCGCAACGGCCCTGCTAGAAATGGTTGGGGCCGGTCAGGCGGCTGTTATCCTGCCCACTCCACTGCCGCCAGCCGGACCGGGCGGCGAACCGCGGTCCACCACCTACTCTGTGAGGCTGGTTGGGGGGGATAGCAGTTCTGACAGCCCCATTCGCCTCACAGGAGACCGGGGGGTCCTGGCCCGGCTGTCCAGCCTCAAGGAGACGCTTCACATTAGTGTTCCCTGGCCAGCCGAGTACGCTGCAGCCGATGACCCATTGCTTCAGTTGGCCCAGGAGCGCCTGGTCATCGCCCCATTTCCATGCCCCGGTACAGATGCAGAGGAAGCCTCGCCGGGGGCCCTCTGTCTGCTGGATGTTCCTCGCGCCAGGATCCCGCCGCCAGATGACCTGGCCAGCCTGGCAACCTTTGCCAGCGTGGCGCTCAACCTGCTAGATTCCAAGGCTCAAGCTGCTCGCCAGGCAGTTGAGGCCAGCATCATCACAGAGATTGGCCGCTCTCTGACCTCGTCTCTTAGCCTGGATGATATCTTTGAGCAGATTCTCTCCCGAGTTCGATCTGCAGTTGATGCGGGCGCGGTCACTGTTGGGCTGATTGACGAGGAAACTCGTGAGGTCATTCTGGAAAAGGCGCTCATGGGGCCACGGTTTACCTCCATGCCTCCTGTGCGCCTCAAGCTGGGTCAGGGCGTGGGCGGGTGGGTGGCCAAGACCGGCCGCGCCGTGAACCTACCTGATG
>WSZX01000504.1 GCA_013139935.1 Ardenticatenales bacterium | reverse complement strand
CTGGGTGGCGTGCCGTGGGAGAAGCGAGCGGCCCGGTTCCGCTGCGTCATCGCCCTGGCGACCGCGGACGACCGCGTCGCCACCGTCGAAGGGGTGTGCGAAGGAAGAATCGCTCTTCGCGCGGCCGGGACGGGTGGCTTTGGCTACGATCCGGTCTTTTTTCTGCCCGAACAAAACTGCACCATGGCGCAGCTTCCGATAGGTGTCAAGAGCAGTATCAGCCATCGCGCCCACGCCGCTCATGCCGCCCGGCCGATAATCGTTCAACTGCTCAATGAAATGCGGGGACAAGAGGGCATGCCGTGACCTTCAAACCCGAATTGCTCCCGATGACTATGGGTAGCTTGCCGCACACTGACCCTGCGGCCGCCTGGGAGCTGATTCACCGCTGGACGCCTGCCATCCCTGCCTGGCCCCAACTCCCCCACCGATCCTTTTGCGAGAGCATGTACGTTCAGTTCAGCGAGGATTTCCCTGGCCTGGTGCTGGACAGAGAAGATGAACGCATCTGGGTGGACCGGGAGGCAGACCTATACCCGGCATTGGAGCGCCTGTACGCCGCCTATCTGGGGAAAGAGTCGCCCGGTGACATGGAACGCGAACAATCCTACGGGGCGATTGGTGAGGAATACGCGGCCGGATTGGCAACCGCCTGGCGCTGGGCCGACAGCCTCCAGCAGGGGCAAGCCATCAAAGGGCAGGTCAGCGGGCCGGTCAGTTGGGGGCTGGTCGTCACGGACCAAGACCGTCGCCCGGCTCTCTACGACGATGTGCTGGCCGATGCAATCGCCCGCCACCTGAGGCTCAAAGCGGCCTGGCAGGAAATGCAATTGCGCCGATTCCACCCCAACACCATCATCGTTGTGGACGAGCCCTACCTGAGCAGCTTTGGCTCCGCTTACGTGTCCATCGGCCGGGAACAGGTTGTCACTTTGATGGAAGAGGTCTTGGGTGGCATCCAGGGACTTAAGGGAGTCCATTGCTGTGGCAACACCGACTGGTCAATCCTGTTATCCTCCTCGGTGGATATCCTCAGCCTGGATGCCTATGGCTATGCTGAGAACCTGGCGCTCTACCCGGACGAGGTGCGCTCATTTCTTGATCGAGGGGGAACCATCGCCTGGGGAATCGTGCCAAACGGTCCATTGGTTAGGGAGGAGACCGTCGATAGCTTGGTGGAGCGGCTCCTTGCTGGGATGAACCTGCTGGCCCGCAAGGGGATTCCCCTGGACGATCTTCTTCAAGCGGCGCTGATCACCCCAGCCTGTGGCCTGGGCACGCTAACGATAGATCAGGCGGTCCGGGCGTTAGAGCTAACAGCCGGGGTCTCGGCCGCCATGCGAGATCGCTACCTCTAGTACTTGTTCAAAAACAACCTGGCGGTTCTGTGACTGCTCTACCCGTGAATCACCATTGAAAACGGGAAGTTATTCCTTAACAAGTGCTAGTTCGCTTGCAGGAGATGAATCCAACAGCCACCGGCGCATGCATATCCTCGCAGCGCGTGACGATCTCTTGGTGCCAGACGCGACACGTGGTGCCCCAGCCTATGACAATTCGGCCATGAATCGGTCCACGACCGCTCCAACCTCCTCTGGGCTCTCCAGTGCCATCATGTGCCCCCCTCCTTCGATGATTTCTAGCCGAGCTCTGTCAATGTTCTCTGCCAGGTATCGGGAGAATCTGAGCGGGGTCAACCGGTCGGCCGTTCCGCCGACAACCAGCGTGGGGGTCTGAATTCGTTCCATTTGATCCCGGATATCGAATCTATCACAGGCCCGGTAATCCCCCAGCAGCACAGCCGGGTCCGTCTCCCTGATCGCCTTGATCCCCAACTGCTTCAAATCGTCGGTCGCGGCCGGTCCAAAGGACCAGTCGACCACCAGGCCCACGGTGGCCTCGAAATCGTTCAGAATGCCATCCAGCACGGCCGGGGCGACGCGCAGCTTCGCACCGGTGCCGATCAGGATGAGCCCTGCCACCCGCTCCGCGTGGTCAAGCGCCATCGCTTGAGCAATCGCGCCGCCCATCGAGTGACCGCCGACGACCGTCCGCTCTATCCCCAGCGCGTCCAAGAGTGACACGACATCCCTGGTGTAATCCCCAATGGCCTCCCTGCCCGGTCCTTCCGACCGGCCGTGACCGGGCAGGTCTGGCGCCAGGACCGAGACACCGGCCAGGCGTCGCAATTGAGGAGGCCAGTGGAGATGGCTGCCCCCGGCCCCGTGGATCAGGAGCAGGGGTGGCCCACCCCGAGTTGAGGGCCGGCTCTGTGCGTACCAGATTCGATTCCTTGTGCCGTCAGCAAAAGGAGCCATCGAATAACATACCCGGCCGGCCTCTCGTCGGCGGCCGGGGTCAGAGCCTCTCTCAGCTAGTAAGCGACCGAAGCCTGGCTGTCCACGTTGCCGGCCGCCACCCGATACGCCTGACCGTAAGCGTGGTACATAACCAGAACAGAGTAGAAACTCGTAAACAGAACGCCGCAACCGACGGCAATGCTCCCCAGGCTGGCGACGAACTGGGCCAGGACGGTGACGAGCAGCACCATCAGATAGACACCCAGGTTGTTCCGGATCATACCGAATACCTCGCCAAAGCGTAGCGCGGCGCCAAACTCACCGGTGACCGCATAGTTAGTCAGCGCGGCCGGTAGGACCAAGCCCAGAATCAAGCTGTACAGCAGAATGAACAGCCCAACGCACAACATCAGCCCGGCGAACAGAAAGCCGCCTGCATCTCCACCCGTATCTGAAAGAGGAATAGCAATGATCCCAGCACAGGCACCCATCAAGACCACTGGCAGCGACCAGACAAAGACCACGATCCCGCTCATGAAACCCTCAATGATCTTTCTGCCCCAGTCGTCCCATTCCGGCAGTGGCTGTGGATGTCCCTTCGCCACCCGGCGGGCAACCTCCATCCCATACCCAATAATGGGGATAAAGCCAATGCCCGTGAGCGCCAACACCGCCCCAATGAGCACCTTCTTGAGCCAGTCCTCGTCCTGGAATACGAACCCAAATGCCTGACCGATATCCATCTGTTGCCTCCTTTGCGCGCCTGGTAAAAATAGAAAGAGTGCTGGCACACCCAGAAGACATTTTAGCACAAGTGCTACAGAAAACAACACCCTGCTGCGAGAGCGTAGAAAAACACGCGAGGCGCCGTCCCATCTGCAGTTCCGCTGATGCAAAGGGAAAGCTGGCAGGGGTGGCGAAAGGGGGCGCTTTGCGCCCCTTTCGCCACCCCTGCCTCTCTCCCGTCGCAACAACCCCTTTTCCGACACCCTCTGCAGTGAGATGTGAGAGCCTCTTGATGTCCGGTTGACGGCGGACCGACGATCAGCTAAACTGGCAGCCACCCGCAGGGCGAATTCTGGATTGCCCCTTCTACGTGATGTTGCCCGCGGCAGGGCAATCATATCCATCCCAGGCTTGGCAGGAGAAGATGATGATGTTTGACTTTTCGGACCGAATCGTTGTTGTCACCGGCGCGGCCGGCAACCTGGGGGCCGCCGTCGCCCGGTCCTTCCAGGCCTCCGCCGCGACACTCATCCTGGTGGACCGCGCCCCTGATCGGCTGCAGCGCCTTTTCCCGGATTTGGTGGATTCTCCCGACCACTTGATGGCCACCTCGGTTGACCTGACCGACGCAG
>WSZX01000062.1 GCA_013139935.1 Ardenticatenales bacterium | reverse complement strand
CTGACGACCCGCTGCGCACCGACCGCGCTCTGGACAGCATTGTGCCTGACGACCCCGGTAAGCCGTACGACATGAAAGAGGTGATAATGCGGCTGGTGGACGACGGTCGCTTTTTCGAGATTCTTCCTAATTGGGCGCAGAGCATCATTGTTGGGTTTGCCCGGCTGGGCGAGCGGAGCGTTGGGATCGTGGCTCAGCAGCCCAGCGTGCTGGCGGGTGTACTGGACATAGACAGTTCGATCAAGGGGGCGCGCTTTGTTCGCTTTTGCGACGCCTTTAATATCCCCTTGGTCGTGCTGGAGGACGTGCCCGGTTTTCTGCCGGGCGTGGATCAGGAACACGGGGGCATCATCCGGCACGGGGCCAAGCTCCTGTACGCCTTTGCCGCGGCGACCGTGCCAAGGATCACCGTCATCACCCGCAAGGCGTACGGTGGAGCCTATTGCGTCATGAACAGCCGGAATCTACTGGCCGATCTGGTGCTCGCTTGGCCCACGGCCGAAATCGCCGTCATGGGGCCTGAGGGAGCCGTGAACATCATCTATCGTCGGGAACTGGCCGCAGTTGATGACCCGGACCGGTTCAGAGCCGAGCGGGTGCAAGAGTACCGTGACCAATTTGCCAGCCCGTTCGTTGCAGCCGCGCGGGGGTACGTTGATGACGTGATCGAACCCCATCAGACCCGACCGCTGCTGATCCAGGCGCTCAACCGTCTGCAGAGCAAGCGGGGCAACCTGCCGTTGAAAAAGCACGGCAACATGCCTCTATAGCTCGGATACCATCGCGGCACAAGACCGAAACCGAGTATGGCAAAGCACCGGTCGCCGGTGAAAGCACGGGACAGGCCCGCTTCGCGCATGACGGCACATGACAAGCAGCCGGCGTGGGGGAACTCCTGGTCGGCATACCGCTCAGAGCTGTCCCCGGCGGCAACCTCATGGGCTTGACTGGCGCGCCCCACTGGACCAGCCCACCGCCGATCAGGTGCTGCAGCGTCTGCCGGAAGCGAACGGCACTAGGGCGGTTGAGTGATATCGAAGAAGGGTGATGGTCTCGGCCAACATCGAGTTGGTAGTGACAGGGGCACAGTTGCTGTCAAGCAGCTTGTCGTTTGCCAGTTGCGCCAGTCCATGACCAGCGCCCGCCGAGTCGGTCAAGGCATACCACGCCCAGGAGTCTGTGAAAACCCGGTTCACCGGCGGGTTCCATGGTGGAGGCAGGCATCGTGATGACGGGCAGCGTCGTGTGCGGCTCGGCCTTCGCCCAGTCCGCGTCCCAACTCGCGCATCAGCTTGCGCTGGACGATGCGCTTTTTCAGGTTCCTTCTGGTGTGAACGCCCACCCTTATTCCGAATACACCGGGCGAATGATTCTGTAGTTCCACCAGCCCGACTAGACTGATTCGAGGTGCACGTTCCATTTCGGTCGGGACATCGATGTCGCTGCCGGGATGCTGTTCGTTCCGGATCAAGGAGCTAAACGCCTCAATCACCGAGACGCCGCTTTCCGCGGCCGGGCACCTCCTTGTCGGCTTGAGCATCTCGATTGTCTCGGGCAACCTCTTCATGGCCTCTGATGGCACCAGATTGGGGTTGTTTGATAGCCGTCTGGTAGGTTCTCGTCGTTGATCAGGGTCTGGGCACGAGTTGTTGTATCCGTCGGCTATGAGCGCAGCGGAGAGGCGGGTGTGCGATACCATGGGAGGCCAGGTTGCCGCAATGCAGCTACTGGCTCGTCGTGCGAAACAGTGGGCTCCTGACGCCGCTCGGCAGAGGCAGCGAGCCACGGTTGCGGGCCGGAAACGCGCGGCGCCCTTTCACATTGCGGATGGAGGGCGGTGCGTGTGCGGCGGCAGGCAGGTGGCGGTGGCCGCCAGACTTGCCCATACAGTGTGCAGGACGGGCCTCAAGGACTGTAGCCCAACATCGAGAAAGCGTCACGCTCCGGCGGCCGGCGGCCGGAAGAGCCAGGTCTCTAGATGTCGCCACCAGCGCCGCAGGCGGGAGCGAACCCGGGCCAATACGTACAGCACCGCTCGCAGCCGGCTTCGCCATGGCCTCTCCAGCGGCGGCTTTGCCATCCACTCGATGACGGCCGCGCCCCAGGTCAACCCCGCGCCAAAGCCTACCGTCACCAGGCGATCGCCCGGCTCTACTCGCCCTTCTTCCAGCGCCTCGCACAGTGCAATCGGGATCGACGCAGCGGAGGTGTTGCCGTACCGGTCCAGGTTGACAAAGACACGCTCTGCTGGCATCTTGAGCCCGCGGGCGGCCGATTGGATGATCCGGCTATTCGCCTGGTGTGGGACCAGCAGCGCAATGTCATCCATCGTCAGTCCCGCTTTTTCCACTGCCTCCGTCGCCGCCTGGCGCATGACCCGGGTGGCAAACCGAAAGACCTTGCGGCCGTCCATGTGGATGGTGTGCAAGTGGTTGTTGACCGTCTCCGGCGACGCCGGCATCCGGCTGCCACCGGCCGGCACGGACAGGACGTCCCCACCAGAGCCGTCCGCGCCCAGGACGGTGGACAATACTCCCCCG
>WSZX01000459.1 GCA_013139935.1 Ardenticatenales bacterium | reverse complement strand
GTCCCCTCGCTGGGGGCACTCCGGATCTCGAGCGTGCCATTCGCCAGTCGGGCCCTCTCCCGCAAGCCAATCAAACCGAAATGGCCGGCGCGTTTCTCGACCTCGCCCGGGTTGAAACCAACACCGTCGTCGCTCACAGTCACCACCAGACAATTGCCGTCTTCTTCCAAGATCAGCCAGATCCGGTTTGCCTTGGCGTGCCGGGCGGCGTTCGTCAGGCCTTCACCCACGAGCCGCATGGCGTTCTCCGCCTGGGGGGGCGTCACGTTCTCCGGAAGCCGTATCTTGATCTCACAAGGGATTGCCGTTGCGGTGGTGAAACGCTCAGCCTCGGTACGGATAGACTGCTCTAATTCAGATGGAGATAGTCGCGCCGCGCGCAGATCTCCGATTGCATGCCTGGCGTCGGAGAGCGTTGCCCTCGCGCGTCCCATCGCCTGCTGTACGATTTCTTGGGCTTTGCTGGGGGCATTCTTGGAGAGATGGGAGTCAACCGCTTCCAGCTGTAGCACCAGCCCGGCCAGGCCTTGGGCAAGTGTATCATGCAGTTCGCGAGCCATGCGTTGGCGCTCGGCCGTGAGCGTCAAGTCCTCAACCCGCGCCGCGTATTCAGCAAGCTGTCGGTGCGCTACCTCCAAATCGCGCAAGAGCCTCATGGCTTCGCTCTTGCTTTGGGTCTCGCGACCAAACAAGACCACATAGATGACCACAAAAAGTGCCATGGGCAGGATTATGGCCAGAAAGCCCATAAGGCTCGCCAGGCCATTGGTCAGGGCAAAGCTCAGGACAGCCACCATTACGATTCCAATGACTGCCATGATGGAGGGACGCAAATCCTCCAACATGCCTACCGCCTGGCCGGCAAGCCCCAGATACAACCCTAATATTGACCACTGGCCGGAGGTCAGGAAGACCAACGATGCAATGAGCGAGGTTTGCAGAACGAAGTACGGGATCAACCAGCGCGGACGCTGTGAGATGTCCTTGATGCTCGCCCGGTGCAGCCCGAGGAAGTAGAGGCTCCCCCAGTGAAGCGCCAGATGAAATGCCATCAGCAAACTGAGGTACACCAAGCGTGGGAATTCCCGAAGGGAGGGGTCCGTGATCAATACAAGCACGTAAACCCCTAATAAGACAGCGGTTAATATCCAGTAGAAGATGCGCGCCGTGCGGAGCTCCTCATCTCTCTCGCTGTACTCAGTGACTGAGCCCGGGTGCATTGTGTCCATGATCACTCTCCCCTGGCATTGTAGCACTGAGCCCCGGCGAAGACAGCGTCCGAACGGACAATGTCCGAACGGACAGATCCGACGGTGGTCGAGGGGACGATGACGGTTGCATGGAGAATCACTATGATGGAGCCAGAAAGTGGAGGTGACGATGAATCAAGCGATCGAAGTCAAAAATCTACGTAAAGCCTACGGAGAGGTGAAAGCGGTGGACGGCCTTTCCTTCGAAGTAGCTCAGGGGGAGATCCTTGGGCTCTTGGGACCTAATGGCGCAGGAAAGACCACCACCGTGGAGTGCTTGCTTGGCCTGCGGCGTCCTGATAGCGGAACCATCCGGCTGCTGGGGGTCGAGAACGGATCCGATACTCAATCCATCCGGGCTCGCATGGGGGTCCAATTGCAATCCACTGGATTGCTTCCCCAGCTCACGGTTCGAGAACAGGTGCAGCTTTTCGGGGGCCTTTACCCCAACGCACTCTCCTCCAAGGCAGCCCTTAGCCTAGTGGGGCTGGAGGAGAAGGCAAGAACACCCACCAAGGCTCTCTCCGGCGGGCAGCAACAGCGCCTGGCGGTGGCCCTGGCCCTGGTAAACAAAGCGGATCTCTTCTTCCTGGATGAACCCACGACCGGATTGGACCCTCAGGCTCGTCAATCTCTGTGGGCGGTGATCTCGGACTTGCGCTCTGAAGGCAAGAGCGTGCTCCTCACGACCCACTACATGGAGGAGGCCAGCTTCCTCTGTGATCGCGTGGCCATCATCGACCACGGCCAGATCATCGAGCATGGGGCGCCCCAGACGCTCATTCACAAGCACTTTCGCGAGTCAGCCCTCGAATTCTCAGCGGTTGACGCCATTGAGCAGGAGCAACTAGCCCGTTTGCCGGGAGTAACACAAGCTCTCTTCGAGAACGGACACTCAACCTTGTACACGACGGACGTGCCCCGCACCATGTCGGCTATGTACGACCTGGCCACAGCCGGAACACTGGCATTTGATGACCTTGTTGTCAGGCAAGCGACGCTCGAGGATGTGTTCCTTAAGCTGACCGGAAGGAGAATTCGATCATGAAAAGCATATCCGCCCTCTACCTTGCCCAGGCGCGACAATTCCTGCGAGATCGCATGGCCCTGATCTTCGTACTTCTTCTTCCCGTAGGCTTTGGAGTGTTCTTCGGAGTCATCTTCTCTGGCTCGAGCAGCTTCGAACTCAACATCGGGGTGGCCAATCAAGACCGTGGACCGGCGGGGGCGGCATTTATCGAGGCGCTTCCGGGGGATGCCTTCAACCTCACGGCCGGGACCCAGGATGAGTTGACCGAGCAACTGTGGAAGGGTGAGTTACACACCGTGCTCGTGCTTCCGGAAAGCATGAGCGAAGATCTGGCATCAGGACGGACGGCACAGATCGAGGTGCTCTACGACAGCGCCAATCCCACCGCCTCCGGAATCGGGCTCGGAATGGTCAGTACCCTTCTGAGCGAAGCGAACCTCTCTATGAGTGGTTCACCCCGCACGCTTGAAATGGTCCCCCGGTCGGTGCAGGTGGTTCATCTTCGCTCGGTCGACTTCTACCTGCCCGGCATGCTTGGCGTGGCGCTCCTGTGGTTAGGAGTTTTCGGAACCGCCCAACCCTTTGCGGCACAACGAGAAACGAAGGTCTACCGCCGTTTGCAGGTGACGCCCATCTCCAAGCGCACGATCCTCACGGCGGAAGTTTCCTGGCGTGTGACTTTGGGAGTTCTTCAGGCCGGGATCTTCCTTCTAGTCGGGTACCTCGCTTTCCAGGTCGGTGTCGTCGCCTGGCTGCCCTTCATCGGGACGGTACTGCTGGGAACCCTGGTGTTTGTCAGCCTGGGCTACGCCATCGCCGGGATTGGGCGCTCTCAAGAAAGCACCATGGGGATCGCCCAGCTCATCAACTTTCCCATGATGATGCTTTCAGGGAGCATCATTTCCGCCGACATGCTCCCCAGCTTCTTCAAATCCGTCGTTCAAGTCATGCCGCTGACCTACCTGAGCGACCTGCTCCGGCAGACTATGGTGGGAGCCCCCGGCACGTACCCCATGGCGCTCGATTTCGCCATTCTCGGCGCCTGGCTGGTGGTCTTGCTCGGGCTGGCCGTATGGCTCTGGCGCTGGGAGTAGTGACTCCCCAAACTGCATGACAAGCACACAATCCACTCGTGGAGCGCATCATCAAG
>WSZX01000195.1 GCA_013139935.1 Ardenticatenales bacterium | reverse complement strand
AATGCGCAGCGGCAGTTGGCGTTGCTACCCTGGCGGGAGGAGGCCCACCGGCAGTTGATGCGCGCCTTGGCCCTGCTCGATCAGCGCAGCGCGGCGCTGGCCCAGTACGAAAGCTGCCGCCGTATTCTGGCGGAGGAGCTGGGCACGACGCCGGAGGACGCGACCATCGCGCTGTACCAGCAGATCCGGGCCGGGGGGGAGGCGATCGAAACCCTGCGTTCCCCGGCCTCTCCCCACAATCTGCCGGCGCGATTGACGCCCTTGATCGGGCGGCAGGCGGAACTGGCCCAAATCGCGGAGCATCTGGCCAATCCTGATTGTCGCTTGCTGACCCTGGTCGGACCGGGCGGGGTGGGCAAGACCCGGCTGGCGCTCCAGGCGGCCGCAAAAGAGCGCGACGCTTTCCCCGACGGGGTCTGGTTCGTCCCGCTGGCCTCCGTCCACTCGCCGGATTTGCTGGCCTCCAGCATTGCCCAGGGGTTGGGGATCACTGTCGAGAAGGGACAGGATCCCAGGGAGCGGTTATTGGATCATTTGCGTCCCCGCGAGGCCCTGTTGGTGTTGGATAATTTGGAGCACTTGATCTCTAGGGGGGATGGAGCGGGGGCGGACCTACTGCTCGACATCTTGCAGGATGCGCCGAGGGTCAATCTCTTGATCACGTCGCGGGAACGGCTGAATTGCCAGGCCGAATTCCTGCTGGGTCTGGAGGGATTGCCTTTTCCTCCCTTTTCCACCGGTACTGGGTGGGGCAGCGACGCCGGCGAGGGTGTGAGCGAGGACGGGGGAGAATACCCCGCCATCCAACTGTTCGTCGAGCGGGCCGGCCGGGTCCGGGCCGGGTTCGCCCCCTCGGCCGATACGCTCCCCCACATCGTGCGCGTTTGCCAGTTGGTGGAAGGGCTGCCCCTGGGCATCGAGTTGGCGGCCGCCTGGATGCAGGACCACACGCCGGCGGAAATCGCCCAGCAGATTGAAGAGCGGCTGGACTTTTTGACCGTGTCCCGGCGGGATGTGCCCAAACGGCAGCGGAGCCTGCGAGCTACTTTTGAACACTCTTGGAATCTGCTCTCCGAGAGGGAGCGAGCCGTCTACCGGCAGTTATCCGTTTTTCAGGGAGCATTCACCCTGGAGGCGGTGATCCGAGTGATCGGTCGACCGCCATCCGTGAGCGGTGAGCACCCACCGGTGATCACTGATGAGCGATCGATGCTCACGGATAGCTTGAATGCCCTGGTCTCCAAATCATTGCTGCGCCAGAATGCGGCCGGCCGTTATGATCTGCACTCTCTCTCGCAGCAGTTTGCCTTTGAACAGCTCACCCAACTCCCCGCAGAGGCGCAGGAGATGGGTTGCCGGCAGGCTCGCTATTACCTGACTTTTGTCCAGGAGCGGGAGAATGCGCTCTTGGGGGAATGCTCCAAGGAAGCGCTGCAGGAAATCCAAGGGGAGATCGGGAACGTCCGGGCAGCATGGGAGTGGGCTGTGTCCCAGCGCATGATGGCGGAACTCATCGAAAGCGCAGCGGCCCTATCCCGTTTTTATGTCCGTACCGGCTTGTTTCAGGAAGGAGAAACGGTCTTTAGGCACGCCGTGGAACGCATTTTCGGCGCTGGAGGGGAAGGAGCGGGGGGCAGCGGCAAAGATGCTCATACCCTTCCGCACCCCGAACTTTGTCTCCTCGCTCGTTTGCAGATCGAACAGGCGTGTTTTCTGTTCGCGTTGGGGCAATATGGGAGCGTGCCCGAACATACACGGGCTGCGATCAGGCTGGCGGCCGCTTGCGGCGATCGCACCATCGAGGGCCTGGGGAATCTCTATCGGGGATACGTCCATCACAACCAGGGCGAGTGGCGGCCGGCCCGAGAGCGTTTCGAACGAGCGTTGTCTCTGGCGCGGGAGGGTCTCAAGTGCGATCCGCTCTCCGATGGAGAGCTTCAGCGCGCCCGCCTGTGCGAGGTCATGGCCAACAGCCTCAACGGCCTGGCGATGGTGTCCAAGCGGCAGGGCGATTACGATGAGGCGGAACGGTATCTGGAGCAGAGCTTGCGCGCCTCCCGGGAGGCGGATGACCTGGCTGGACAATCCAGAGCTTTGAATGGCCTGGGGACGGTGGTGTCAAAGCGGGGGGACTTTTCCCAAGCGCTGGCATACTACCAGGAGGCTCTGGACTGTGCGCGGGCCTGTGGGGATCGCCGGCTCGAAGGCAGTCTACTTACCAATCTAGGCGTCATGTTTTTTCGCCTGGGTGTTTATGACAAGGCGCGGGCGTATTACAAGAGCGCGCGCCAGATTCAACAGGAAATCGGCGCCCGGCAAAGCGAGATCTCTGCGTGGTTCAATCTAGGACTCGTACACCACAGCCAGGGGGATCACAAGACCGCCTGGCGCCGCATTCAACAGGCGCTCGAGATCGCGCTAACAGTTGGCGACCGGCGTGCACAAGGATTCGCCTGGATGGGGTTGGGGCACGCTTTTTGGGGATTGGAGGCGTTGGACAGAGCGCACGAAGCGTATCATGAATCCATTACCCTGCGGCGCGAGTTGGGCCAGGAACATCTGGTGGTTGAACCCTTGGCCGGTCTGGCCCGCGTCGCCCTGGCGCTGGTAAAGACCGACCAGGCCCAGGAACAGGTCGAGGATATACTGGGGATCATCGGGAATTGCCAAGAGCTGGATGGCCTG
>WSZX01000215.1 GCA_013139935.1 Ardenticatenales bacterium | reverse complement strand
GCTCCAGTACGGAATGACAAGCAGGGAAGGTTGCCGGGTTTGTGCCTACATCTAGGCTCAGTCGTGGCAGTAAGCGCGTCGCTATCGCGATGCCTGGCGATGGAGCACCTGATGTCGGGCGAAGATGAAGCCATGCCAGATCGTGAAGGGCACCGTCAAGCGGAGGACGCGAACCGCATCCTGTGGGACGAGATGGCTCGGGTTCATATCCGGGCGTACACGGAGGTCCAACTGCTTCGTGACGGCAGGGAAATTCTGGACGAGATCGAACTCCGCGAAATCGGCGAGGTGGGCGGCAGGCGACTCCTTCATCTGCAATGCCACATCGGCACAGACACGCTGGCCTGGGCTCGCCACGGGGCCGCCGTCACCGGGGTTGATTTTTCGGCCGAGGCCATCGCCTGCGCCAGACGACTGCGGGACGAACTGGGGCTTGAGGCTAAGTTCATCCAGGCTAACATCTACGACCTGCCGTCGCTACTCTCGGAGAAGTTTGACATCGTGTACTCGTCGCGCGGTGTACTGTGCTGGTTGGGGGATCTCGGTGAGTGGGCAAAGGTCGTCGCCCATTTCTTGGTTCCCGGCGGGATCTTCTACCTCATGGAGTCGCACCCGATCCTGAATGCCTTGGAGGAGCAGTCCCCTGGGCTTCTCTCGTTCGCGCACTCCTATTTCCACCTCGCTGAGCCCATGCGCTGGGAGCCGGGTGGGGCGGACTATGCGGATCCATCCCACCACTTGGAGCACCCGTCCTACGAATGGACTTGGACCATGAGTGACGTGTTGACCGCTCTGCTCAAGGCGGGACTGGAGCTTGAGTTGTTGAACGAATACGATCGATTGTTTTTCCGCCTGTTTCCCAGCATGGTGTCCGAGGATGGACGCTGGTACACGCTCAGGCAGTACTCGGACAAGCTGCCGCTCCTCTTCACCCTGCGAGCACATAAGCCGGGCTGACTGTGGAATGGGAGCAATTCCTCTTTCCTATGGGGTTGCTTCGGCTCACTGCGTTGGTCTGGCCCCGACATACAGACGGAGAAGAACGGTGTTGCCGCCCATTGGCAAGATTGTGGTGCGAGGCTTCGGTCCCGGGTTGCACTACGGTGAGGTGCCACATTACAGGAGCCGGAGGTGAGAAACGGACCTGACGTCACTTCCTCTGCTCCTCTCCGCAGGCGGAAGAGCATCCAGGTGGGGGGATGATGTCAGCAAAAGGTAGAATTGACCTCGCTCCGGGAATGTTGGAATGATGCTTGACAGTACGAGAGGGGTGATATAGTATAGCTCGGGATTTCGGGATCGCTAAGCTGGTACGTCATCTGGCAACTCAGAATTCTGAAGGAGGAGCTATGGATAAGATCGCGCAGGCCATGGAGAGGGCCGGCTTCCCCAGTGTCGACAGCTACGACCTGCCTACCTCCACCAAGACATTTCCCGATGGCGCTCACTACCGAGTGGAGATTTCCGGCATAGAGACGCCTAAAGTGCTGGTGGCCGCCATTGACGAGGCCAGGAAGCAGGGGGTGCCGTTTCACCGCTCGATCTCGGTGGTGCGGGGGGCCTGCATGCTGACGCGAGAACAGCTGAAGGAGTTCGCCCGCATCGCCCGTGATAACCAGGTGGAGGTAATCATGACTCCCGGACCAAGACCTACCTGGTATACCGGCCGTCAGATTGCCACCCCGGAAGGCGCGATTTCCGGGCTGCGAATGAGGGGCATGGACATGGTCCGACATTATCTCATGGACGTGCAGCGGTGCATTGACATAGGGTTCCGGGGTTTTCTGGTCTGGGATGAGGGCGTGCTATCTTTGCTCAACACCATGAAGCAGAACGGCGACCTGCCGCAGGATATCATCTTCAAGGTCTCTATATTCGCGGGACACGCCAATGCTGCCGGGGCAAAGCTGCTGGAGTCACTGGGGGCAGGAAGCTGCAACCCGGTCGCTGATCTCACGCTTCCCCAGCTTGCCTCTATGCGAAGCGTCGTGAGCATGCCGCTGGATATTCACATCCAACTCTGGGTCTCCATGGGCGGCTATAACCGCCACTATGAGACGCCAGAAATAGCGCGGGTGGCCTCGCCCTGCTACTTCAAGATGGAGCCTGGGCCGGGACTCGTGATGTATATGCCCTGGGGCACATCTGAGGAGGCGCTGGCGGAGCTGGCCAGAGACAAAGTCCGCTCGGTCAAGAACATCATTGAACTGATCGGCGAAGTGCATCCCGGGCTGAAAGTATCAAAGCAGGGGCCGGAAGACCTCAGGGTACCCTTGCCAAAATGAGTAGAGAGGCTGAGAAGCAGATGCCAAAGAAAAGCGTGCTCGACTTCGCGGAGATGAAGAAAAAGGGTGATAGAATCACCTTCCTCACCGCCTACGATTTCCCGATGGCCGGTTTTTGTGAAAAAGCCGGTCTGGACATGATTCTGGTGGGTGACAGTGCGGCCATGGTGGTGCACGGCCTGTCTGGAACACTGCCCATGACCATGGACCAGATGATCCAACATTCCCAGATAGTCAGGAGAGGCGCCCCCCAAACTTTTGTCATCGGAGATATGCCGTTTCTTTCCTATCAGGTTTCCAGGGAGAGCGCGATCGAAAACGCTGGCCGCTTCTTCAAGGAGGCCAGCGTCGATGCCATCAAGCTGGAGGGGGGGCGGCGGGTCATCAAGCAGATTGAGGGCATAGTTGAGGGCGGAATGTCCGTGATGGGACACATCGGTCTTACACCGCA
>WSZX01000225.1 GCA_013139935.1 Ardenticatenales bacterium | reverse complement strand
TCGGCGGTGGCATTGTCGAGACCGGCTGCATGCCATCCTACAAAGACTTGACCAACTCCGAATATGGCCATTTGCTGCGGAAATACCTCAAGGCCGGGGCGCCCTCGGCCGAGACCCGTTTCAAGGCGGCCCGCCTGTCCGAATGGCTGACCGTCGGCGCAGGGGTGCCGGGTTGCATGCACGGCGGAGGTTCCCCTGACGGCGCCAAGCTGGTCGTGAGGTTCACGACACCGATGGAAGAGTACGCCGATTATGCCAGGGCGCTCATGGGAATTGAAGAACAAGTGCCTGATCCACCCAAGCCGAAACGGTAGATGCAACGAGGCCGCGATAATGGCTGCCTATGATTACCAACTCTTGCTAAAGCACCTGCTCGAGCACGGCATCTCCTGGGCGCCTGCCCAGGAGATCGTGTTCCGTGATCAGATACGCTACACCTACAGCGATATGTACTGCCGGGTGCTCGAGCTCGCCTCGGCCCTCCAGCATCAAGGGGTCAAGGTGGGCAGCAAGGTGGGAGTCATTGAGTGGGACAGCCACCGCTATCTCGAGATGTACTTTGGGATACCGGGTATTGGGGCCGTCCTGCATACCATCAACCCTCGGCTCTCGCTGGAAAACCTGATCTACACCATGACCCATGCGGAGGATGAGGTACTCATTTTTCATGAGGACTTTAGCCCACTGGTAGAGCAGCTCCGCGCCCGGCTACCTTTTGTCCGCAAGTTCATCCTGATCACGGATCGGAAAGAAGCACCAGCGATCGAGGTGGACGGAGAGTACGAGGAGATCCTGGCTGTTGCATCCCCCCTGGACGAACTGCCCGACCTGGACGAGCGCTCCCAGGCCACTCTGTCCTACACAACCGGCACCACAGGCAAGCCGAAAGGAGTCTTTTTCTCACATCGGCAGCTTGTCCTGCATACGTTGTCCGGGTGGGGCTCCCTGCCACCGATTTCGAACTATGGTCCGATGGACAAGCGCGAAGTCTATATGCCGCTCACCCCCATGTACCACGTTCACGCCTGGGGAGTGCCCTACTGGGCCACTCTCTCTGGACTCAAACAAGTATACCCCGGCAAATACGAGCCGGAGATGCTGGTCCGCCTCATCATGGATGAGAAACCAACCTTTAGCCACTGCGTCCCCTCTATTCTTCAGATGGTCATTAACGCGGCAGATGCAAAGGGACTCGAGTTGGAAAATTGGCGGGTGGTCACCGGTGGTGCGCGGCTGACCAAAGGGCTCGCTCTGGAAGCGCGCAAATTGGGTATCAAGGTCACTGGCGGATATGGCCTTTCCGAGAGTTGCCCGCTCCTCACCATCGCCAACCTCAAGCCATTTATGGAAGAGGAGTGGGAGGAGGACCGGCAACTGGACTGGAAGGTCAAGACAGGGTTTGTCATGCCGCTCGTCAAAATACGGGTGGTGGGTCCCGACGGCCGGGACGTGACCTGCGATGGGATAGAGACCGGCGAGATTGTGGTGCGCTCTCCCTGGCTGACCCCGGGTTACTATAAGGATCCGGAGCGCACGGAAGAGCTGTGGGCCGGGGGGTGGATGCACACGGGCGATGTGGCCAACGTGGACGAACACGGATACATCCAGATCGTGGACCGCATCAAGGATGTCATCAAGAGCGGCGGCGAGTGGATCGTCTCGCTGGAACTGGAGAACCTGTTGAGCCTGCACGACGACGTGCAAGAAGCGGCCGTGATCGGTGTCCCGGATGAAACGTGGGATGAGCGGCCGCTGGCACTCATCGTGCTCAGAGAACAAGCCAAGCACCGGGTGACGAGCGCCACGCTGCGAGAGCATCTTCAAAAGTATGTGGCGGATGGCGTTATTGCGAGCTGGGCAGTACCCGATAACTATGCCTTTGTCGGCGCGCTGCCGAGAACCAGCGTTGGCAAGATAGACAAGAATGCCCTACGACAAAAGCACGGTTCGCCGTAGGGCGACAGAAAAAGGACAGCATCATGAGCATTGCAACCTTGGACCGAATCAGCGCAAGAACCATCACATCGGACAGAATCACTACCCGGGTGCTGTTTTCAGGACCCGAGGATGGGATTCCGGTCCTCCTTTTACACGGCAATTTTTCGTGCGCCACCTGGTGGGAGGAGACGATGCTAGCGCTACCCAGAGGGTACCGGGGCATCGCTCCAGACCAGCGCGGCTATGGCGACGCCGATGCGGCGAAAGAGATCGACGCCACCCGCGGCATGGGCGACCTATCGGACGATGCGGCCGCCCTGCTCGAGCACCTGGGGATTACGAGAGCACATGTCGTCGGCTGCTCGCTGGGAGGCGCCGTAGTCTGGCGCATGATGATCGATCACCCGGAGCGCTTTCTTACGATTACACAGGTGAATCCCGGATCCCCATACGGCTTTGGCGGGACCAAGGACGAGGATGGCACGGCCTGTTACCCGGATTTCGCGGGCACCGGCGGTGGAATGGCAAACCCCGAACTGCTCCAGCGTGTGAGGGAGGGAGATCGGGGTGCAGAGAGCCCATTCTCACCGCGCGTGAGTATGCGCGGCCTGTTCATCGAACCCTTTGTCCCCCCACGAGAGGAAGAGTTGCTCACTTCCGTGCTCTCCATCCATCTCGGCGAGCGGGCTTTCCCCGGTGACCACGTGCCATCGCCCAACTGGCCGCACATGGCGCCGGGCATCTGGGGACCCGCCAATGCCACGTCGCCCAAGTACGCTGGAGACGTCACACATATCTGTGATGGCAGGTTAAAGGCCCCAGTGTTGTGGATACGCGGCAGCCACGACCAGGTTGTGTCTGACACGTCGACCTCCGACCCCGGCTTTTTGGGCCAGATGGGCTTAATCCCTGGCTGGCCTGGCGAGAGGATATTCCCGGCACAGCCCATGCTCAAGCAGACCCGCGCTGTCCTGGAGAGATACGCTGCGGCCGGTGGCGGCTATCAAGAGATGGTCATCCAAGATGCAGCCCACATTCCGTTCATTGAAAAGCCCGATGAGTTCAACGCGGTCTTGCATGAGCACATCGGCGGCAGCTAGGAAGGGCCGTGGAAACCGACACGCAGACAAATTCGAGGGATAGCATCCTGGCCAAGGCCAAGAATCTTGGCGCGTGCCTGGCCGGGATAGCCAGTAT